>JBFHKK010000287.1:0-4130 GCA_041595475.1 Pseudomonas sp.
AATCGTGGCGTCCTGGCTAATCGCGGTCACTCCCAGAGCCTGGTATTCGAAACCACGGTCCCCGGCAGCGACCTGTCGTTCTACAAGCTCGACTACCGTGGCCAGGTGTTCAAGCCGCTGGGCGATACCTACACCCTGCGTTTGCATACCGCGCTGGGTTACGGCGACAGCTACGGCTCCACCTCGGAAATGCCCTTCTACGAGCACTACTACGCCGGCGGCTTCAACTCGGTGCGTGGCTACGAAGACAGCAGCCTGGGGCCGCGCAGCACGCCGAGTCGCGGGGAAACGGTCACCGGCAACCTGGGCACCCTGGCCGACCCCGATCAGGACCCGCTGCCATTCGGCGGCAACGTGCTCGTGCAGGGCGGTGTCGAGCTGTTGTTCCCGATGCCCTTCGTCAAGGATCAGCGCTCGCTGCGCACCGCCTTCTTCTGGGATGTGGGCAACGTCTTCGACACCAGTTGCGGCAGCACCCAGACCAATTGCAGCGGCATAGATCCCGGCCAGTTGGCCAGTTCGGTCGGCCTCGGCCTGACCTGGATCACCGCGCTCGGCCCGCTGAGCTTCAGTCTGGCGATGCCGGTGGTCAAGCCGGACGATGCCGATACCCAGGTATTCCAATTCTCTCTCGGTCAGACCTTCTAACGGGTTAATCGACCGAACCATCATCGATTCTTGCAGGAGTGCATCGTGCGTAAGTTGACTCAACTGGTTCTGTTAAGTGCGGCGCTGCTGGCGACCCCGGCCTTCGCCGAAATGAAGGTGGCGGTGCTCAATTACCAAATGGCCCTGCTCGAGTCCGATGCGGCCAAGCGCTACGCCGTGGATGCGGAGAAGAAGTTCGGTCCGCAACTGAACAAGCTCAAGGGCCTCGAAGGCGATGCCAAGCGCATCCAGGATCGCCTGGTCAAGGACGGGGAGAAGATGCAGACCGCCGAGCGCGAGCGCCTGGAGCTGGAGTTCAAGCAAAAGGCCCGCGACTTCCAGTTCCAGTCCAAGGAACTCAACGAAGCCAAGGCCATCGCCGACCGCGAGATGCTCAAGAAGCTCAAGCCCAACCTGGACAAGGCGGTCGAGGAAGTGATCAAGAAAGGCAACTACGACCTGGTGCTCGAGCGCGGCGCGGTGATCGATGTCAAACCCCAGTTCGACATCACCCTGCAAGTGATCGAGCGCATGAACCAGCTGCGCTGATCATGAACGCAGCCGTGTTCACCCTGGCCGAGTTGGCCGAGCGCCTGGGTGCGACCCTCAGGGGGGGCGCCGACAAGCGCATCTCCGGCATCGCCGCCCTGCAGGATGCCGGGCCCGAGCAGCTGAGCTTCCTGGCCAATCCCCAGTATCGCAAGCACCTGGCCGAGTGCCGCGCCGCGGCGGTGCTGTTGACCGCCGCCGACGCCGAGCAATACGGCGGCGATGCGCTTATCGTCGATAATCCCTATCTGGCTTACGCGCGGCTGTCCCACTTGTTCGACAGCAAGCCCCAGGTGGCCGCCGGCGTTCACCCGACGGCGCAGGTGGCGGCAGATGCCCGGGTCGACGCCAGCGCCTGCATCGGCGCCTATGCGGTGATCGAGAGTGGTGCGCAGATAGGCGCGAATGTGACCCTTGGCGCCCATTGCGTGGTGGGCGCGCGCTCGGTGATCGGCGAGGGCGGTTGGCTGGCGCCGCGGGTGACCCTCTATCACGATGTGCGCATCGGCAAGCGGGTGGTGATTCAGTCCGGCGCGGTGATCGGCGGCGAGGGCTTCGGCTTCGCCAACGAGAAAGGCGTCTGGGAGAAAATCGCCCAGATCGGCGGCGTGCGGATCGGCGACGATGTCGAGATCGGCGCCAACACCACCATCGACCGCGGCGCCCTGTCCGACACCCTGATCGGCAACGGGGTCAAGCTGGACAACCAGATCATGATCGCCCACAACGTGCAGATCGGCGACAACACCGCCATGGCCGGCTGCGTGGGCATCTCCGGCAGCACCAAGATCGGCCGCAACTGCATGATCGCCGGCGGCGTCGGCATGGTCGGACATATCGAGGTCTGCGATGGGGTGTTCGTTACCGGCATGACCATGGTGACCCGTTCGATCACCGAGCCGGGCGCCTATTCTTCGGGGACCGCCATGCAGCCGGCGGCCGAGTGGAAGAAAAGTGCGGCGCGCATTCGACAGTTGGACGACATGGCCCGACGTCTGAAAGACCTGGAAAAACAGCTGGCGGCGGTGACCTCGAGTGGCAAGCCCTCATCTGATGCCTGAGCCGGTTGGCACCGTCACCGCGCTCTTCTCTTCTCAGCACAGGCTTTTCTGGACATGATGGACATCAACGAAATTCGCGAATACCTGCCGCACCGCTATCCCTTTCTGCTGGTGGATCGGGTCGCCGAACTGGATGTTGAAGGCAAGTGGATTCGTGCCTACAAGAATGTCAGCATCAACGAGCCCTTCTTCAACGGGCACTTTCCCCAGCATCCGATCATGCCGGGCGTGCTGATCATCGAGGCCATGGCCCAGGCGGCCGGCATTCTCGGTTTCAAGATGATGGACGTGACCCCGGCCGATGGCACCCTCTACTACTTCGTCGGTTCGGACAAACTGCGCTTTCGTCAGCCGGTGGTGCCGGGCGATCAATTGATGCTCGAGGCCCGCTTCTTGAGCAGCAAGCGCAGCATCTGGAAGTTCGAATGCAAGGCCAGCGTCGAGGGTAAGGAAGTCTGCTCGGCGGAGATCATCTGTGCGGAACGCAAACTATGAGTTTGATTGACCCTCGCGCCATCATCGATCCCAGCGCCAAGCTGGCCGATGACGTGGTCGTCGGTCCTTGGTCGATAATCGGTGCCGATGTGGAAATCGGCGCGGGCACCGTGATCGGCCCTCATGTGGTGCTCAAGGGGCCGACCCGCATCGGCCAGCACAACCGCATCTACCAGTTTTCCTCGGTCGGCGAGGACACCCCGGATCTCAAGTACAAGGGTGAACCGACCCGCCTGGTGATCGGCGACCATAATGTCATTCGCGAGGGGGTCACCATCCATCGCGGCACCGTGCAGGATCGCGGCGAGACCACCATCGGCGATCACAACCTGCTTATGGCCTATGCCCATGTCGGCCATGACAGCGTCATCGCCAACCACTGCATCCTGGTCAACAACACCGCCCTGGCCGGCCATGTCTGGGTCGACGACTGGGCGATCCTCTCCGGCTACACCCTGGTCCACCAGTTCTGCCGCATCGGCGCCCACAGCTTCTCCGGCATGGGTACGGCGATCGGCAAGGACGTGCCGGCCTATGTCACCGTCTTTGGCAACCCGGCCGAGGCGCGCAGCATGAATTTCGAGGGCATGCGCCGACGCGGCTTCAGCAACGAAGCCATCGCCGCCCTGCGCCGCGCCTACAAGATCGTCTATCGCCAGGGCCTGACCGTCGAGCAGGCGCTGGCCGAGCTGGCCGAGAGCTCCGCGCAGTTTCCCGAGGTCGCGGTCTTTCGCGACTCCATCCAGGCCTCCAGCCGCGGCATCACCCGTTAAGCCATGAGCCAGCCAATACGCGTCGCCCTGGTCGCCGGCGAAGCCTCCGGCGATATTCTTGGTGCGGGCCTGATGCGCGCGCTCAAGGCCCGTGAGCCACAGGTGCAGTTCATCGGCGTCGGGGGCCCGCGGATGCAGGCCGAAGGCCTGAATTCCTATTTCCCCATGGAGCGCCTGGCGGTCATGGGGCTGGTGGAGGTGCTCGGCCGCCTGCGCGAACTGCTGGCGCGCCGCCGGCGCCTGCTGCAGAGCCTGCTCGAGGCCAAGCCGGATGTGTTCATCGGCATAGACGCGCCCGATTTCAATCTGGACCTCGAGCTCAAGCTGCGTCAGGCCGGAATCAAGACGGTCCACTATGTCAGCCCCTCGGTCTGGGCCTGGCGCCAGAAGCGCGTACTGAAAATCCGCCAGGCCTGCGACCAGATGCTCTGCCTGTTCCCCTTCGAGGCGCAGTTCTACGACGCCCATCAGGTGCCGGTGCGTTTCGTCGGTCATCCGCTGGCCGATGCCATTCCGGTGCAGGCCGACCGCGCCGGTGCCCGCTCGGCGCTCGATCTGCCCCAGGACGCACCCGTAGTGGCCCTGATGCCCGGCAGTCGCGGCG
>JBFHKK010000288.1:0-4115 GCA_041595475.1 Pseudomonas sp.
CAGCGCAACAGCGCTGCTCCGCCTCCCCCCTTTCACTCCTCATCGCGACTGCCGGCCAAGCCAGGCCCCCTCCTCTTCGGCGCGCCCAAGGTGCGGCCGCGCGCAACTGCCCTGGCCCGCCCGTTCCTCCCCGTCGGCTAGGCTTTCTAGTCGCAGTGAGCATCTCAGCGGCTCGATGCCCCCGAGCGCATCGCCGCGCGCGCTCATCTGCCCGAGTCCCCGCCGCAGGCGGTTCACCCCGAACCAGAGGAGAAGTCTCATGAGCCAGAAAGACGCCTACGAAAAGAAGCTTGAGGCCCAACTCGACGAACTGAGCGCCGAGATCGACAAGCTCAAGGCCAAGGCCAGTCAGGCCGAAGCAGACGCCGAGATCGAGTACAACAAGAAACTCGACGAACTGCGCGCCCAGCAGGACGCCGCGAAGGACAAGCTCAAGCAGATCAAGGGCGCCAGCGAGGACGCCTGGGAAGACCTCAAGAGCGGCGCCGAGGGCGCGCTGGATTCGCTGAGTCAGTCGCTCAAGTCCGCCGCCTCGCGCTTTCGCTAGCATCCCTGGGCAGGCAACGGACGGCCTTGGCTTGAGCCTGCCCTCGCTTGGCCGCGGCCGCCCCGCTCAGGGTTGAGCGCGGCCCGTTCACCATCGGTCGTGGCATGGCGTTGCCAGCCGCCAAGCCGGGGCGAGCGTTGCTAGGGTTTAACGGGTACACAAAGCGTCAGAGGAGTCTTGATGATGGGCACTTGCCATGAACATCCCAATCACAGTCATCAGCATCAACCTGGCTGCGGGCATACGGCGATCGAGCACGAGGGCCATGTCGACTACCTGCATGACGGCCATCTGCACCACATGCATGGCGATCATGTGGACGAGCACCGGTTGGCAGTAGATGACAACAACCCCGATCGCTGCACGCCCAGCCACTCGTGCAATGGCCACGCGGCCGGCCATGTGCACGGACCGGGCTGCGGTCACGAGGCGGTGCCGCACGGCGACCATGTCGACTACCTGGTCGACGGCCATCTTCACCACCCGCACGGTGATCACTGCGATGATCACGGTCCCGTGACGGTTCGCGCCTGACCGCCTGGCGCTCGGGCGCAGGCGCGAAGAACCTGCGGTTCAGGGCGAGGCGCATCGCCAGCCGCGCACGCGGTCGTGCGGGCCTTGAGCCGGAGGCTTGCTCCGCCGCTGTTACCGCGCCTTCGCGCCGCCAGCCAGCGCCGCCAGCGCCTGCTGCAGATCGCGGCGCAGATCCTCGACATGCTCGATGCCCACCGACAGCCGCACCAGATTGTCGCCGATGCCCAGCTGCGCGCGGCGCTCAGGGGGGATCGAGGCGTGGGTCATCTTCGCCGGCAGGCTGATCAGGCTCTCCACCCCGCCCAGGCTCTCGGCCAGGGTGAACAGCTCGACGGCCTCGAGAAAGCGCCGCGCGCCTTCGCCATCGCTCTTCAGATAGACACTGATCAGGCCGCCAAATCCCTTCATCTGCCGGCTCGCCAGGGCATGCTGCGGATGGCTCGCGAGCCCCGGGTAGAGCACCCGAGCGACCTGCGGCTGCTGCGCCAGCCAGGCGGCCAATTCGCCGGCGTTGGCCACGTGCCGCTGCATGCGCAGAGCCAGGGTGCGCATGCCGCGCAGGCAGAGGAAGCTGGAGAAGGGATCGAGAATGCCGCCCACCGAGTTCTGCAGGAAGGCCAACTGCTCGGCCAGTTCCGGGCGGTCGCCGATGGCCACCAGCCCGGCGATCACGTCCGAGTGGCCGTTCAGGTACTTGGTCGCCGAATGCACCACTATGTCGACGCCCTGCTCCAACGGCCGCTGCAGATAGGGCGAGGCGAAGGTGTTGTCGGCCACCGTGAGGATGCCGCGCTCGCGGCCCAGCCGACCGACCTTTTCAAGATCGCAGAGCTTCAGCGTCGGGTTGGTCGGCGTCTCGACCCAGATCAGCCGCGTGTCGGGCCTCACCGCCGCGGCCAGGGTGGCGGCATCGGCATCGGCCGGCACATAGTCGATGCGCAGGCCGGCGCCCGGCCGGCGCACCCGCTCGAGCAGGCGGAAGGTGCCGCCATAGAGGTCGTCCACCGCCAGCATATGGCTGCCCGCCGGCAGCAGCTCCAGCACAGTGGCGCAGGCCGCCAGCCCGGAGGCGAAGGCGTAGCCGTGGGCGCCCCCCTCCAGTTCGGCGATGGCCCGCTCCAGCGCCTGGCGCGTCGGGTTCTGGCTGCGTCCGTACTCGTAGCCGGCATGCACCCCCGGCGACTGCTGGCGAAAGGTCGAGGTGGCGTAGATCGGCGGCATCACCGCGCCTGTCCAGTCCGGCTCGTAGCCGGCGTGCACGGTGAGAGTTTCGAATTCGTTCATGGCGCCTCCCGGAAGCGGCCAGGCGACACTCGCTGCGCAGGCGCCGCCGGCTTCTAGCTACAGGGTAGTCGAGGCGACGCGCCCCTCAGCGCTCGACCAGATCGCCCAGCGCCTCCAGCAGCGGCCCCAGGTGCTGCTCGTAGTGGCGCCACTTCTGCACCGAACTCTTGTAGATCGGCTGGCGCACCTGGGTGACGCTGGCGGTGCGCACGTGGCGTTCGGTCTTGTGGAAGTCCAGGCAGGCGTCCTCCCACTCCAGCCCGCAATAGGCCAGCAGCGCCCGGGCCTGGCCCTCCTGGTCGGCCACCAGCGCCTCGTACTGGATCTCGTAGAAGGCATCGGCCGGCAGCACCGCGCGCCAGTGCGCCATCAGTTGCGCATAGTTGCGGTAATAGCGGCCGATCTCCGCCAGGTCGTAGCTCTGGTACTGGCTCTTGTTGAACAGCCGGGTGTAGTTGGACAGGCAGGTGTCCACCGGGTCGCGCTTGACGTGGATGATCTTGGCCTTGGGCAGCATCAGGTGGATCAGGCCCAGGCAGTTGAAGTTGGCCGGCATCTTGTCGGTGATCCGCGCCGCACCCGGGGCGCGCTTCTGCAAACCTTCGACATAGCGCTCGCCCATGATCTGCAGCTCGGCCTGGGTGATGCCTTGCAGGCTGGCCGGGTAAGGCACGCCCGCCACCCCGCGCGGCTGATTGGCCAACTCGAGGATGTCGTGCAGCTCGCCGGCGCCATAGACCGCCGAGTGGCTGGCCAGGATGGTCTCGGTCAGGGTGGTGCCCGAGCGCGGCATGCCCAGCACGAAGATCGGCAGTTCGGAGCGGCAGCCGGCGCCTCGCAGGCGCTCGAGGTTGGCCTGGCTGAACAACTGGCGAATGGCGCGACCGGTCTCTTCGGTGGCCTCGGCGCTGTAGTCGATGCGCTGGCGCTTGAGTCGGCAGCCCTGCTGGTAGTGCTCGAAGGCCAGGTCGTACTGGCGGTTGTCCTCGTAGCACTTGCCCAGGGCGAAATGCAGCGGCAGGGCCTTGGTTTCCGGCAGCGTGTCGAGCGCCTGCGCCTTGGCGATCAGGGCCGCCATGTTCGGGTCGTCGGCGCCGACCTTGTCCACCTGCACCAGCGCCAGGCGCGCACCCAGGTTCTCCGCATCCAGGCCCAGGGCATGCTCGAAATCGCCGCGGGCGCCGGCCATATCGCCGTTCTCCATGCGCAGATGACCACGGCCGAGGTAGGCGCTGATCAAGTCCTTGTCCAGCTCCAGCGCTCGCTGGTAGGCCGCGGCGGCCTGCTCCGGATAGCCCGCCTCGGTCAGAATGCCGGCCAGCACGCTGTGCAGCTCGGCCCGCTGCGGGTCCACCGCCAGGCCGCGCCGCGCCTGCGCCTCGGCCTCGGCCAGGTGGCGTTTCTCCTGCAGTACCCGGGCCAGGCCGATATAGGCCTCGGGATACTCGGGCTTGAGCGCCAGGGCGCGGCGGAACCCCGCCTCGGCCGGATCCAGCTGCTCGAGCATCAGCAAGGCGGTGGCCAGGTTGTTGTGCGCCTCGGCATAGTTCGGCTGGGCCTGGATCAGCGGCAGCAGGATCTTCAGCGCCTCTTCCGGCTGGTCGGCCTCGGCCAGCACGCTGCCCAGGTTGCTGATGGTTTCGGCGTGGTTGGGGGCAATCGCCAGCACCTGGCGGTAGCAGGCGATCGCACCAATCTTGTCCTTCTGGTCGCGTTTGATGCTGCCCAAATTGTTCAGCGCCGCCGCCAG
>JBFHKK010000289.1:0-4096 GCA_041595475.1 Pseudomonas sp.
CAGCCGCTACCCGACCAGCGAATACAGCTACCGCGCCCGTGCGCGCCTGGAAACGCTGCGTCAGCTCGGCCATCTGGATGCGCCCGCGCAAGCCCGGCCGGTGCCGGCGCAACCCTAGGTCGCAGTCGCGGCCGCGCAGTGTTTTTTCGTGCAGGCAAGTGGCCATCTATCGACTGGCTCTGTCGGGCTAACAAAGTCTCTGGATAAAATACTCAATTTGTTCAGGGAGAACCCCCATGCGTCTATTGCTCTGCCTGCTGCTGCTGCCGGGATTAGCCACGGCGGAGATTTACCGTTGGGTTGACGCAAAGGGGCAGGTGCATTTTGGCCAGCGCCCAGCCGGTGCCGGCGCCGAGCCGGTCGAGGTCAGGCCCCAGGTCGTCGAACGCGATGAGCACACCCGCGAGCGCCTCGAGCGCAGCGAGCGCTACTTCGAGGCGCGTCAGCAGGAGCGGGTGATGGCTTCCGCAGCTGCCGAAGCTCGTCAAGTCCAACGAAATCAGGAGTGCGCCGAATTGCGCCGCTCCCTCGAGCAACTGCCGGAAGGCTTCAGCTATTACCGCGCAGAGGCAAATGGCGAGCGCAGCTACTACAGTGATGAGCAGCTGGATGCCGCGCGCCGTCAACTGCGCGAGCGCCTGGCGCAGAATTGCTCCTAACCGCAGTAGCGCGGCCACACTCGGTGGCCCTTCATGATGATGCGTCTCCATGCATGCCCAGCGCCGTATCCAGCGTCACGAACTGCCCTGTTATCTGAAGCTGTTCAACCGCGTCAGCGACAAGCCGATGGGCTACCTCGGCAACGTCTCGCGCGAGGGGCTGATGGTCATCAGTCAGCTGCCGATGCTGGTCGGTGCCCGCTTCGATCTGCGTCTGAAAATTCCCGGCCCGGATGCACCGCGTTACATCGATTTTTCCGCCAATTGCCAGTGGTGCCGGGAGGATGTCACGCCGGGCAGCTTCGACTCGGGCTTCGCCCTGCTGGCGCCGCCGCTGGAATATATTGAGATGGTCGAGGCCTTGCGTCGCTACTTCAACTTCATGCCGGTGGCCACTTCCGCCTGAACGCGCTTGCTCGAAGCCGCGCAGACAAAAAAGCCGCCTGGGACGGCGGCTTTCTAATTGGCGTCTGTCCCGTCAGCGTCAGGCCAGCGCGGTTTCCTTCTCGCTCAGCTCCAGCAATGCGTCGGAACGTGCCTGCACCTCGCGATAGCGCTCGGCATCCTTGGCCAGCACCTGGCGCGGGGCCGGGAAGATCTCGTCCAGCTTGCGTTTCCATTGCTCGGACTCGACCTGCGCCGGGAAACAACGCTGAAGCAGCTCGAGCATGATGGAGACGGTGACCGAGGCGCCTGGCGAGGCGCCGAGCAGGGCGGCGATCGAGCCGTCCTGGGCCGCCACCAGCTCGGTGCCGAACTGCAGGATGCCGCCTTTCTGCGGGTCCTTCTTGATGATCTGCACGCGCTGGCCAGCGACTTCCAGGCGCCAGTCTTCGGCCTTGGCCTCGGGATAGAAGCCGCGCAGGGTCTCCAGGCGCTGCGCCTGGCTTTGCAGCACTTCCTTGATCAGGTAGCGGGTCAGGTCCATGTTGTCGCGGGCCACGGCGAGCATCGGCCCGAGGTTGTTCAGGCGTACCGACAGCGGCAGGTCGAGGAAGGAGCCATGACGCAGGAACTTGGTGGAGAAGCCGGCATAAGGGCCGAACAGCAGGGATTTCTGACCCTCGACCACGCGGGTATCCAGATGCGGCACCGACATCGGCGGCGAGCCGACCTCGGCCTGGCTGTAGACCTTGGCCTGGTGCTGCTTGACCACCTCGGGATTGTCGCAGCGCAGCCACTGGCCGCTGACCGGGAAGCCGCCAAAGCCCTTGCCTTCGGGAATGCCGGACATCTGCAGCAGGGGCAGGGCGCCGCCGCCGGCGCCGAGGAACACGAACTTGGCCTGAATCTCGCGGCTGGCGCCGCTCTGCATGTCCTTGATGCCGACGCGCCAGCCCTGCTCATTGCGGGCCAGATCGCAGACCTTCTGGTTGCAGGTGACCTTGGCGTCGGGCTGGCGCGCCAGGTGGTGCAGCAGCTCCTTGGTCAGGGCGCCGAAGTTGACATCGGTGCCGCCGAGCACGCGAGTGGCCGCGATCGGCTCGCTGGGGTCGCGCCCCGGCATCATCAGGGGCATCCAATCGGCCATGGTGGCGCGGTCTTCGGTGTACTCCATGGTTTCGAAGGCATGATGCTGGGTCAGCGCCTCGAAGCGCTTCTTCAGGAAGGCGATGCCATCGTTGCCACGCACGAAGCTCAGGTGCGGCACCGGATTGATAAAGGCCTTGGGCGAGCCGAAGGCGCCTTTCTCGATCAGGTAGGCCCAGAACTGCTTGGATTCTTCGAACTGGGTGTTGATGGTGACCGACTTGTTGATGTCGATCGAGCCATCGGCCGATTCGGGTGTGTAGTTGAGCTCGCACAGCCCGGCATGGCCGGTGCCGGCATTGTTCCAGGGGTTGGAGCTCTCGATCGCGCCGGACGCCATGAGCTCGACGATTTCCAGTTTCAGGCCCGGATCCAGCTCTTTCAGCAGCACGGCCAGAGTCGCGCTCATGATGCCGGCGCCGACCAGCACCACATCCAGTGTTTCGTATTCGTTGTGCGCCATTACCACATCTCCAAAAAAATCAGCACCCAGTTGACGGCAACAGGTTCGGGCGTTCGCCCGCGCCTTCAGTGATGGCGTTGCTGGCTGGGGGGAAGGAGGCCAGTGATGACAGCGCCTTGCTTAGCTGCAGAATCGTTCATTAGTCGCCACACTCTTGTGAAGTTGTTGAAACCGTTCTGTCACGCTCTTTTGGAGCCGTGATCCTCAAGGATGCCCGCCGCCGGGGGCTGAGTCGCCAGGCCTTGGCGCCGAGACCCTCGCAAGGCTGCGAGGCGCACGGCATCCGACCGACAGGGCGACCGCAAGGGGCGGCGGAAAGTGGGCGACTCTCTGGGGGCGTGGCCGATGGCTCGGGCATCAGCGGGATGGCAAGGCCCGATCAGGAGGCGTCCTTATAATCGGGGCGCGATTATAAGGCGAAAGTGGGAAAATTGATCGCCCTGCGTGACTTTTCTTTATCCGCCGGTCAGGCCGCCAACGCCTGGCGGGCGCCTGGCTGCACGGCGACTGCGGGCGCGCGGGCGCCGCTGGGCAAAGGCTGGCCCAGCCAGCACAGCCGGGGCTCCAGGACTTCTACCCAGCCAGGCGCTGGCGGTACCTGGGTCGAGCGGCGCAGGGCACGGCAGTGGCCTTGGGTATCGAGCAGGGCAAAGCAACGCAGGGTCGGGCGAGGATTGAACAGGAAGCGGAGCAGGCGCATGGGCGGGGCACTCGAAGCGACTCGACACCAGAAAGTTATGCCAGGACTGCATGACGGCCGGGTTACAGCCTTCAGCCACATGGGCTGGCGGTCGCGGTGCTGTCGGCGCCGCGAGGCGCTGGTTATACTGGCCGCCACCTTAGCCCCTCGCCATGGAGAGATGAGCATGCGCAGTCGCCTGTTGATTGGAATGATCGCTGTCGCCAGCCTGACGCTGGTCGGTTGCGCCCACAGCCCGCAACAACTCAGCCCGCAGCCGAAGATCAACAGTCCATTGATTGCCGTCGGTCAGGGTCAGCCTGTGGTCGTGCGCGTGGTCGATGGCCGGCCCTCGCCGATCCTCGGTACACGCGGCGGCCTCTATCCGGAAACCAGCGCGATCAGCGTCAGCGGCCAGAACGTCCTGCCCAAGTTGCAGGCCCAGGCCGAAGCGGCTGTAAGGCTGCTTGGTTTCACGCCGACGCCCAACGCCTACAACGCCCCGCAACTGACCCTGACCCTGGCCGAACTGAAGTACCAATCGCCGAAAGAGGGGCTCTACGTCACCGAGGCCGACATCACCGCGACCATTCGCGCCGACGTGCAGAACAGCACCCGCCGCTACAGCGGACGCTACGGCGCCTCCTTGAATCAGCGCTTCGGCATGGCGCCGAACCAGGAAACCAACACCAAGCTGGTCAGCGATGTGCTGAGCGATGCCCTGACCCGGGCCTTCAAGGATCCGACCATCGGCCAGGTGCTGTC
>JBFHKK010000290.1:0-4095 GCA_041595475.1 Pseudomonas sp.
CCGGACGGCAAGCTCAGCTTCGACAAGCTCAGCTCGGTATTCCTCTCCAACACCAACCATGAAGAGGAACAACCCTGCCACCTGAAGCTCACCGACCCGAGCATCCCGCTGGCCAAGAACCTGCCGCTCTACGACGAGCCGGCGCAGCGCTACTGCCCGGCCGGGGTCTATGAGGTGGTGACTCAGGAAGACGGTGAGAAGAAGTTCCAGATCAACGCGCAGAACTGTGTGCACTGCAAGACCTGCGACATCAAGGATCCGGCGCAGAACATCACCTGGGTGGCACCGGAAGGCACCGGCGGGCCGAACTACCCCAACATGTAAGACACGCGAAAGGCTCCCACGGGAGCCTTTCTGCTATCTGCTGCAGGCCAATCGCACCAGCCGCTATTGCGGCTCCGGCGCGAAGGGAAAGAACTCGCCGCCGCTCCACACCCCGAGCCAGCGCTGGCCGTCGATCTCATGGGGCACCGCCAGCTCCACCAGCTGATAGAACACGTTGCGATGAATCAGCGCCTCTAGATTGGCCCGCACGTGCACATAGGGCGCCGGCTCCTGGCTCTGCGCGTCCAGTTCGACTCTAAGCGGGTGCTCGGCACCGGCCATCACCTCGTCGTCGACATTGGTGGTGAAGCGCAGTTGCTGCGCCCTGCCCTCACCCTCCACCTCCACGGCGATGGCGACGAAGGGCGCGTCGTCGACGCGGATGCCGACCTTCTCGACCGGCGTGACCAGGAAATAGTCCTCGCCATCGCGGCGGATGATGCGCGAGAACAGCTTGACCATGGCCTGGCGACCGATCGGCGAGCCCAGGTAGTGCCAGCTGCCATCGCGGGCGATGCGCATGTCGATATCACCGCAAAAATCCGGGTTCCACAGGTGCACCGGCGGCAGACTCTGCTCCTCGCCCTTGGGGATCTGCGCCAGCAAACTGCCGGCCTTGCCTGCATCCGTCATCTTGCGCTCCTCAGCGACCGACTCCGATCAGACTGCGCGCATAGTCATGCAGCGGCCGGCCGATCAGGTCTTCGGGCTTGGCATCATAGAAGGTCAAAAAGCCGCCGCGACTGCGAATGCGCGCGGTATCGACCAGATAGCGGGTGTTGGTTTCGATCAGCATCAATTGAATCACACCGCGATCGGTACCCAGGCGATCCAGAGCCTCCTGCTCTTCCCACTCCTGCAGGGTGCCGATGCGATCATCGGCATAGGCGAAACGCCCGTACAGCAGGTAGTGGGCACCCGCCTCGCGCGCCTGCCCCATCGCCTGCTCCAGGCCCAGGGGCGCGCGGGCCCGGCGCACCAGGGGGAAGTACTCGACGAAGCCCTTGTAGGCTTCCTCGGCCACCACGTTCGGCCGTGGATAGGCGCTGCCCGGCGGCACGAAATGGCCCTGGGCGATATAGATGAAGGAGTCCTGCTGCAGCCGTCGCGAGGCCATGCGCTCGGTGCGCCCGTGGTCGAGCACGCCGGCGTCGCGCAGCTGGTATTCGGCGCCGCTGGCCAGGTCGCTGACCTTCATGCAGCCGCCCAGGCCGGCCAGCACCAGCAGCACCATCAATCGCATCAGCATCGTCTGTCTCCCAGGCACGACGGAAAACCGCCAGATACCAGTTCAATGCAGCTTCTGCGCCAGCTCGGCATCAGAGGCCGCGCTGCCATTCCTGGCGCAGCCGCGCCTGCGTCGGCTGCTCGATGGCCTGGCGCACCTGGGCCAGCAGCCGCGCCTTGTCCGCCCCCAAAGTGCCCTTGAGCACCAGGTAATTGGAGGCGTGGTCGCTGCGAAACACCGTATCGCGCAGCTCCAGCCCCTGCAGCAGACGCTCGACCTCGAGGAACAGCTGCTGCTGATCCAGCGGCTGGAAATCGGCGAAACCCTGGCGAAAGCGCGCCTCGCCGAGCGGGAAGCTCACCACCAGGGTGGAGAGGTACTCCGGCTGGGCGGCATTCATCAGGCGCGCCGAATTGTCCGCGTGCTGCGCGCTCAGCGCGGTGCCGCCCAGGCCATTGAGGATCATCACCGAACGGCTGATGCCGGCCTGGCCGAGCTTGTCCAGGGCGCTGAGGCTGGACTCGAAGGTCTCGCCCTTGTTGACCCGCGCCAGCACCTCGTCATCGCCCGACTCGCAGCCGACGTAAGCCATGCGCAGACCGGCGTCGGCCAGTTCCTTGAGTTCCTCGACCGACTTCTTGCGCAGATTGCGCGGCAGGCAATAGCTCGAAACCCGCTCGACCGTCGGCATATGCTCGCGGATCGCGGTAAGGATGCTCAGCAGGCGCCGGGTCGGCAGCACCAGGGCGTCGCCGTCGGCGAGAAACACCCGCTGCACGATCAACTGCTCGCCGGCGCGGCGAATCTCCTCCAGCACCTGGGCCTCGTCGCGGGCGCGAAACTTCTTCTGCGGCGCGGTGTACATCTCGCAGAAGGTGCAATGGTTCCAGGAGCAACCATTGGTCACCGGCAGTATCAGCGAATGGGCCTCGCTCGGCGGGCGGAAGACCGGCTCGATATAGTCGATGGGAAATTGGGCAGCAGGCATAGAGGGGATACTCGAGGTTCTTGCAGCGGCTCAGCCGCCGATGATTTTCATCACGGTGACGCCGCCGGAAAAGGCCATGTCCTGCTTGTCGGCCAGCGCCCTGACCAGCAGCCCCTGCAGGGCGGGCAGCGCCTGATGGCGGGGCTTGTCCAGCAGGTCGCCGACATAGTGGCGGTTGCTCGAGGACAGGCAGCCGTGCAGCCAGCCGGTGGAGGACAGCCGCAGGCGTGAGCAGGTGCGGCAGAAGGGCACGCTTTCGTTGGCGATCACGCCGAAATAGCCGGCACCGGGAATCTGGTAGCGCAGCGCCGTGGCATCCACAGGCGCATCGGCCTGGACGAAGGTGTGGCACTCGCCGATCAGCGCCAGCAGCTCGGGCATGCCGACGAACTGCTGCAGGAAGCGGTTAGGGTCGCGGGCCAGGTGGCCCATGCGCATCAGCTCGATGAAGCGCAGCTCGAAACCACGCGCCAGGCAGTAGTCCAGCAGCGGCAGGACCTGATCGAGGTTCTGCCCGCGCAGCGGCACCATGTTGACCTTGATCTTCATCCCGGCGGCGCGGGCCTCTTCCATGCCGGCCAGCACCGTGGCCAGGTCGCCACCGCGGGCAATCTGGCGAAAGGCGCTGGGGTCGAGGGTATCCAGGGAGATATTCAGCCGGCGGATGCCGCTTTCCAGCAGCAGCGGCAACTTGCGCGCGAGCAACTGGCCGTTGCTGGTCAGGCTGATATCGGCCAGGCCGAGCCGGGCGATACCACGCAGGAAGGGCTCGAGCTTGGGGCTGACCAGGGGTTCGCCGCCGGTGATGCGCAGGCGCTCGATGCCGGCCGCCTCGATCAGATAGGCCACCCCGCGCAGCAGCGCCTCGGCGGAGAGTTCGTCCTGGGCCGCCACCAGGCGCTTGCCGTCCGGCACGCAATAGGTGCAGGCATAGTTGCAGGCGGCGGTGAGGCTGATGCGCAGGTTGCGAAAGCGCCTGCCCTGGTGGTCGACGATCATGGGTGGCTCCGGCCGGTCACTCTACGGAGTATATCGCCGCCGGCACCCCCGCCACAGGCGCCATACGCGCTATCAAGCAGCCGAATAACGTCAACCGGCCTGGGTTTCGCCGTCGCGCTTGCGCTTGTTGCCCATGCGCACGCCGATGTCCATGAGGAACTGGAAGAAGCCTTCCTGATCTTCCAGCACATTGCTCCAGAACGGCGAGTGATAGAGCGCCACCGCTCCATGCACCAGGGCCCAGGCGGCGCAGTAGTGGAAATACGGCGGCACGTCCTCCAGCTTGCCTTCGGCGATGCGGCCCTTGATCAGCTGGGTCAGGCGCTCGAAATTGGAGGCGCGAATCTTGTGCAGCTGCTCGACCAGCTCCGGCACCTGATTGCCCTTGACCACCTTCTCCTCCAGGCGATCGAACAGTCGGTAGCGCTGCGGATCGCGCATGCGGAACTCGAAATAGGCCCGTGACAACGCTTCCTTGTCACGGTCGACATCTTCGGAATGCAGCAGCGCGTTCAGGTCACGCTCATAATCGAGCATCAGCCGCAGATAGATTTCG
>JBFHKK010000291.1:0-4062 GCA_041595475.1 Pseudomonas sp.
GTACCTGCGGATCGAAAATCTCCACCACCGCCTCATTGATGGCGATGGCATAGGGAATCCATACCGCCTCATGGAACAGGTTGATCAGGCGCTGGCTGACGTAGGTCTTACCGGTACCGGCCGGCCCGTAGATCATGATGGCCCGGCCGGAATTCATCGCGGGGCCGAGCTGGTCGAGCAAGTCGTCCTGCAACACCATGCCGGCATAGGCTTCCTGCATCGCCTGTGAATCGACATGGCTTTGGTGAACCGATTGGGCCTTGAGCAACTGCCGGTAGCGCTCTACCGGGAAGGGTGCCGGCCCTATATAGCCACTGCGCGCCAGCGCATCCTTGGCGGCGCCACGGCCCCGTTCGGTCAAGCCGTAGCGCAGGCCCTGACCACCGGACTGGCCCAGTACTTCTATTCGCCCGTCCTTGCGCAGGTAGGCCAGCACCTCCTCCAGCACCGAGCCGGTCAGTGCCAGTCGCGCCACCAGCCTTGCCATGTCCAACACGCCGGCATCGTGCAGGTGCTTGCATACGAGGTCGCCGATGAAATTGTCCGCCAGGCCTGTTTCGGCGACCGTACGGGGCTGCGGCGCCAGATCCTGGATCGGATCGAGTGTTTGTTGATTGCTCGAAATCGGGTTTAGCGCGTGCATGGCTAGACTCCCGCGTTGGCGAACATCAAATAGCCGCTGGTCAAGGCGCCCAGCAAGATCGCCACCGAATAGGGAAATGGCTTGCCGGCCACTTCGTCCTCGGCAGGCGCCAGGTAGGCCCGAGCGCGCAGCATCAGCCAGTAACGGCCAAAGGTCTGCTGCAGCTGGCCTCGCGCCAGCACTATCACGAAACCGCAGAGGGCGCCGGCAACCAGACTGGCCGCGACTGCCCACAAGGCGTATTGAGGTGGCAGAAAACTGCCGACCATGGCCATCAACTTGACGTCTCCGGCGGCCATGCCGCCCAAGGCGTAGAGAGGAAGAAAGGCCGAGAACCCGATCAGCATGCCTAGAGCGGCATCGCCCAGGCCACTGATTCCGCCCGCATAAGCCTGACCGGCGAACCCCAGGGCAAGGCCCAGCACGATCAGGGAGTTGGGAATGCGGTGGCGGCGAAGATCGCTCGCCACCGCTGCTCCCAGCAGCCCAAGAAGCGAAATGACGGGGAACATCTGCTCTAGGGACATCGCTGCTTATCTCACTGGGAATTGACTTATCAGCAGGTGGTACCACCCATCACACAGGCGGCAAGCCTGTTGATCTGAGCGCCAACGTTGGTTCCCAGAGTTATGAATGCACCCACGGCAACCAGCGTCACCAACCCACCTGCCACGGCGTACTCAACGATGGTCAGTCCGTCCTCGTCCTTGATGAACTTCATTACTGATGTCTTGATTGCTTGCATGGTCATGTCGCTCACCTCACTCGAGTGTGAATTTGCAAAGACGGCGCTTTCTGCTCCGCCTCACTCAAAACTAGTGGCGCACCAGCAAATCAGTTAGGAGGTTTTTGCACATCACTGGTAGTTTTTTGCCACGCCCTGGCGCAACGCCAGGCAGCACGGGCTTTTCAGCTTTCTTCACCGCAGCCTGGGCGATTCAGCGCACTTCATGGGAAAAAGCGTTGTACAGCGCATAAAGAGCCAAGGCCCTCTGGCATTATCAACGGGCGCTTTATCCACCATTGCATCGGCGCCGGCGCTTACGCGAACGGTGCCGTTCATCAGATGGGAATGCGGTCAATACCTATTTAGCCGGCAGCGTGCGAGGGAATCGCTCAGACGCTCAGCGATGAAAATCAGGAAGTTCTATGAACTTGCGGGAAACTGACCGAATTACCCGGCCTAACGGGGGAGGTAATAGACTCAAGCCGATATCTATGAGATTTGGTTATTTACTCTATAACCATCTGATCTTGGCGAAGCGGGCAATGCGACACTATCTGTTAAGTGATAGTTACAGTCTTGGTTTACAACTTATCCAAACTGTAAAGCATAAGAACCAATCACTTACGAATAAGATGGCGCAGATGATGAACACTCAAGCCAGGATCAAGCCACATCTGTTGTGGTTCGATCTGACCCACGACCAGTCGGCCCAAGAGTACGCCAGCGCATTCGATGATGCCTGCCAGATCAAGCTGGTGCGCGACATCAGCCTCTCCGGCATGAAGGCGCAGCAGCGACCGGACATGATCTGCATGCATTATGATCGGCCGGATACCCTGAGCCTGAATCTGCTGATCGCGGTCAAGCGCGCCGCGCCGACCATCCCGGTCACCATGCTTACCCTGCAGCATTCCGAGGAACTGGCGGTTTGGGCATTCCGCTCCGGCGTCTGGGATTACCTCACGCTGCCACTGGCACAGGCGGAACGAGAGCGCTACCTCAGTGCCCTCAGAGACCTCTGCGAGCTGCGCAGCAGCGCGGAAAAGGCAACGACCAAGGAGGTTCTGGCGCGCAACCCGCAACTGCCGGAAAGCGTGCGTCTGACGCCCGAACATCAGAAGCAGCAGCCGCTGCAGGATGCGATCGAATATATCGAGCTGCACTTCACGGAGCAGATCGAGCAGAAGAAACTGGCCGAACTGTGTGGCATGACGCCCTTCCGCTTCAGTCGGCTGTTCAAGCAGACCTACGGCATCGGCTTTCTTGAACTGGTGCAGCGCAAGCGCATGGAGCAGGCGGAAATGCTACTGAACAACAGCGAGATGCCGATCACCAGCATTGCCTATGCGGTGGGTTTTCAGGACCCTTCCTATTTCGCCCGCAGCTTCAAGCAGCACTTCGGTTGCTGTCCCAGCGAATATCGCCGCGAAGATGCTGCGGTCGCACCCGCAATTGCGCCTGCCCGCAGCCTGAGCCCGGCACTGCTGATCAACTAGAACAGCCTCAAGCAGGGCGCGGCGCAGCCGTTCCGCGCCCTGCCGGCCCGGCCACAGCGCCGCGCCATCGGCGAATCACCCCATTGAGCGCCCCTGCCATCTTTCGGTAGCGGCGCCTTTGCGCTCGATCGATGTACCCACCGCCCTCGACAACGGCAGCAGGTTGCCAATGCGCAGCAGTTGACGCGGCGGCACAATCAGCCTTACGTTAACGTAAAGGTTAACCTGCGAAGCTGCCATGAACAGCATCACCTACAGCATCTCCGACCTGGCCCGCGAGCTGGACATCACCACCCGCGCCATTCGCTTCTACGAGGAGCAAGGCCTGCTCTGCCCCGAGCGGCGCGGCCAGGAGCGCATCTACAGCGCCAAGGACAAGGTCACCCTCAAGCTGATCCTGCGCGGCAAGCGCATCGGCTTCTCCCTCGCCGAGTGCAAGGAGCTGATCGAGCTCTACGACCCGTGCCACGGCAATCGCAAGCAGTTGGAAACCTTTATGGCCAAGATCGCCCAGCGCCGCGACCAGCTTGAGCAGCAGCTGCTGGACATTCAGCAGATGCAGCTGGAGCTGGACACGGCCGAGGAACGCTGCCGCAAGGCACTGGCCGAGACCGATCGGAAACCAGGCGTCACGGCCTAAGCTGCAGAACCACTCAGACAGGTGCAACCATGAACTATCCGGCCCTCAACTTCGCCCTCGGCGACACCTTCGACATGCTGCGCGAGCAGGTCCAGGCGTTCGTCGCCGCCGAGCTGGCGCCGCGCGCCGCCGCCATCGACAGCGACAACCTGTTTCCCGCGGACATGTGGAAGAAGTTCGGCGACATGGGCCTGCTCGGCATCACCGTCGAGGAGCAATACGGCGGCGCCGGCTTGGGCTACCTGGCCCATGTCATCGCCATGGAGGAGATCAGCCGCGGCTCGGCCTCGGTCGCCCTCTCCTACGGCGCCCACTCCAACCTGTGCGTCAACCAGATCAAGCGCAACGGCAGCGCCGAGCAGAAGGCCCGATACCTGCCCAAGCTGATCAGCGGCGAGCACGTCGGCGCCCTGGCCATGAGCGAGCCCAACGCCGGTTCCGACGTGGTGTCGATGAAGCTGCGCGCCGAGCGCCGTGGCGACCATTTCGTGCTCAACGGCTCCAAGACCTGGATCACCAACGGCCCGGACGCCCACACCTACGTGATCTACGCCAA
>JBFHKK010000292.1:0-4058 GCA_041595475.1 Pseudomonas sp.
CCGGGCCGGACTGGCAGCGCTGGGGGCTGTGGGCGGTGCTGCTGGCCGGCGTCGGCCTGCTGCTGCTGATGGCCGCGAGTCTGCTGCGCAACCGCGCCGATGCGGCCTGAGTGCGCCGCGGCAGGCGCGCCTGGCTCATTTTGGCCGATAGGCGCAGTAGCCCGGCCGCGGGCCGATCTTCGGATGGTTGCGGCAGGTGTCCGGGCGCTTATCGTAGATGGTGCACAGGCGGCTCTTGCGATCCAGATAGAGGCAGTCGTTGTTGCTCATGCGCGCCAGGGTGAAGATCCCCGACTTCTGGTTGAAGCGCTCGATGATGCCGTCCTTCTGCAGGCGCTTGGCGATGTTCTTCGGCGGCTCGCCGCGCTCGAACTCATCGACCACGCCGATGCGGATCAGGTCGCCGATGCGCGCCTCGACCGGCAGGGTGCAGCAACTGGAGATGCAGCTGTGGCACATGTCGGCGCTGTACTTGGCCCAAGTCTCCAGGCGATCGAGTTCGGCGGCGGCGATCAGGTTGTTTTTCATCGGGCGGTCGGCAGGTGGCGGTGACGGGGCGGCGATGATAGCGGTGCTGGTGAAAAAGTGAACGGCTTTCTGCCGGCTGGCGCCCGGGGCGCGTGGCCGTTGTGTCTCGGCGGCGATCGCCCGCGTCAATTCGCCGCCTTGGCAAACAGGCAGAATGCTTCAGGGACCCAGCTGGTTTGCGTTACCCTGAGCCCGATTGAATGTCCAGAGTAGAGGTCAGGAAGGCCCGTGTTGTATTTGTTCGCTAGCTCAAGGCTCTGGATTGGCGTCGGTCCGGCGTGCGGAGGCCGGCCGTGACGGCCTGCAGTTCGTCCGCCTGGGCGCTCGATACGCCCGTGCTGATCACCGCTCTGGCCTGTCTCGGGGTCGTCCTGCTGGCCCAGTGGGTGATTCGCCAGCGCCTGTTTCCGGGGCGCGACAGCTTTATCCTGCTGCACGGCGCCATCCTCTGGTGGCTGCTCGCCGCCAGCCTGGAGATGGCCGCGCAGGCGCCTGGCTGCAAGCAGTTCTGGGCCAGCATGGCCTGGCCGGGGATCACCCTGGTACCGACCTTCTGGGCGCTGTTTCTCTGGCAGTACGTCAACAGCGTGCGGCGGCCGCTGGCGCCGCGCCTGCTCTGGGTCCTGAGTCTGGGCCCGCTGCTGATCTGGGCGGCGGCCCTGAGCAATCCGCTGCACCAGCTGTTCTACGGCCCGGCCACCGCGCCGCTGTCCAGCGAGCCGGGCGCGCCGATTCGCTACCAGCACGGCCCGCTGTTCTATCTGGCGGCGCTCTATGTCTACCTGTTCATGCTCTTCTGCATCGCCGTGGTCGTTCGCGCGGCGGTGAACAGTCAGGGGGTCTACCGCCGCCACTACCTGGCCTTCGTGCTGGTGACCGCGGTGCCCTGGGCGGCCAACCTGAGCTACGTCGGCTTCGGCTGGATGCTGTTCGGTTTCGATCCGACGCCCTTCAGCTTCGCCTTTACCCTGCTGGCTTTCGCCTGGCTGATCCTCGGCGTGCGCCTGTTCGACCTGATGCCGGTGGCCCGGCATGTGCTGCTCGAGGCGCTGCTCGACCCGGTGCTGGTGATAGACCCGCGTCAGCGGGTGATCGAGGCCAATGCGGCGGCGCTGCAGCTGGCCGGTCTTAAGAGCGCCTGGCAGGGGCGGCGGCTGGCCGATTGGCCGGTGTTCGGCGCCGATCTCAAGGCGCTGCTGGCGCGCCGCGGCGGCGAGGCGCAGGAGCAGTTGCTAACCCTGGCCAGCACCGCGCGTCACTTCGAAGTGCGGGTGAGGCCCATAGAACGCAGCATTCGCGGCGGCAGCCTGTTCCTCGGCCAGATGCTCTATCTGCGCGACGTCACCCAGCGCCACATGAGCGAACTCAAGCTGGCCGAGGCCCTGGCCTTGAGCGAGGAGCGCCTGCGCATCATTTCCGCCCTGCACGATCAGCTGCGCGAGCAGGCGCTGTGCGATCCGCTGACCGGCCTGTACAACCGCCGCTACCTCGACGAGCTGTTCGAGCGTGAACGGCTGCGCGCCTGCCGCCAGGGCGCGCCCCTGGCGTTGGCGATGCTCGACCTGGATCATTTCAAGCAGCTTAACGATACCTGCGGCCATCTGGTCGGCGACGATGTGCTCAAGGCCGTGGCCCAGCACCTGCTGGGCAATGTGCGCGGCTCCGATGCGGTCTTTCGCATCGGCGGCGAGGAATTCCTGCTGATCCTGCCCGGAGCCGACGGCGAGGAGGCGCAGCGGCGCCTCGAGCTGATCTGCCAGGGGCTGGCGGCTCAGCCCCTGAACACCCGCGGCGGCCTGCAGCGCGTCACCCTGTCGGCCGGCCTGGCGCTCTACCCGGCCCAGGGCGACGATCTCGATGCCCTGCTGGCCTGCGCCGATGCGGCCCTGTACCGGGCCAAGGGCGCCGGGCGCAACAGGGTCTGCGCATCTGGCTGAAGGGATGGCGCCGCCCATCTATCCTGCGGCGCAGGCGCGCCGGGCCGTTACGGGTTAAACTGCGCGCGATTTTTCTTCCCTTCCGGAGCCTTCCATGTCCCGCGTGACCCTGAGCCGCTACCTGATCGAGCAGACCCGCAGCCACAACACCCCGGCCGACCTGCGTTTCCTCATCGAAGTGGTGGCGCGGGCCTGCAAGGCGATCAGCCATCAGGTGTCCAAGGGCGCCCTCGGTGGGGTGCTCGGCAGCATGGAAACCGAGAACGTGCAGGGCGAGGTGCAGAAGAAGCTCGACGTGCTGTCCAACGAGATACTCCTGGAAGCCAACGAGTGGGGCGGCCACCTGGCCGGCATGGCCTCGGAGGAGATGGACAACGCCTACCAGATCCCCGGGCGCTACCCCAAGGGCGCCTACCTGCTGGTGTTCGACCCGCTGGACGGCTCCAGCAACATCGACGTCAACGTCTCGGTCGGCACCATCTTCTCGGTGCTGCGTTGCCCGAACCGCAATGGCGAGTGTGGCGATCTCGGCGAGGAGGCCTTCCTCCAGCCGGGCACCCAGCAGGTCGCCGCCGGCTACGCCATCTATGGCCCGCAGACCATGCTGATGCTGACCCTGGGCAATGGCGTCAAGGGCTTCACCCTGGACCGCGAGCTGGGCAGCTTCGTGCTGACCCACGACAACCTCCGGGTGCCGGAGACCACCAAGGAATTCGCCATCAACATGTCCAACCAGCGTCACTGGGAGGCGCCGGTGCAGCGTTACGTCTCCGAGCTGCTGGCCGGCGAGACCGGGCCGCTTGAGAAGAACTACAACATGCGCTGGATCGCCTCCATGGTCGCCGACGTGCACCGTATCCTCACCCGCGGCGGCATCTTCATGTACCCGCGCGACGCCCGCGAGCCGGAAAAGCCCGGCAAGCTGCGCCTGATGTACGAGGCCAACCCCATGTCCTTCATCATCGAACAGGCCGGCGGCGCCGCCACCAACGGCACCCAGCGCATCCTCGATATCCAGCCCAGCTCGCTGCACCAGCGGGTGGCGGTGTTCCTCGGCTCCAAGGAGGAAGTCGAGCGGGTCAGCGCCTACCATCAGGAGTAAATCCACGGGAGGAACGGCGATGAGCGCGCCCTGGCAGCCCCTGCTGGACTGGTGGTTCGGCCCCCTGACGAGCGCAGGCGAGGTGGCGGCGGCGCGCGCGCCGCTCTGGTTCGGCAAGCAGGACAGTCAGGATGCCGAGGCCCGCGAGCGCTTCGGCGGTTTGGTCGAGCAGGCCCTGGCCGGTGGCCTGGGCGACTGGGCCGATCAGCCCGAGGGCTGGTTGGCGCTGATCCTGCTGCTCGACCAGCTGCCACGGATGATTCATCGCGACAGTTCGCGCGCCTTCGCCGGCGACGTCCGCGCCCGCCAGCTGGTGCTCGAGGGCCTGGCCGCCGAACGCGAGGCGGCGCTGGCACCGATCCAGCGGGTGTTCATCTACCTGGTGCTGGAGCACGCCGAAGACCTGCTGCTGCAGGACGAAGCGCTGCGGCGCTTCAGCCGACTGCTCGATGCGGCGCCCGCCGCCGAGCGCACGCTGTTCGCCGGCTTCC
>JBFHKK010000293.1:0-4043 GCA_041595475.1 Pseudomonas sp.
CCTGGCCGAGCGCCTCGGCGAGGCGGCGGTGGCCGCGCATCACGGCAGCCTGGCCAAGGAACTGCGTCTGGACGCCGAGCAGCGCCTCAAGCGTGGCGAACTCAAGGTGCTGGTGGCCACCTCCTCGCTGGAGCTGGGCATCGACATCGGCGAGGTCGAGCTGGTCTGTCAGCTCGGCTCGCCGCGCAGCATCGCCGCCTTCCTGCAGCGGGTCGGGCGCTCCGGCCACAGCCTCGGCGGCACGCCCAAGGGCCGTTTGTTCCCGCAGTCGCGCGACGAGCTGATCGAGTGCGCCGCCCTGCTCGACTGCGTCCAGCGCGGCGAACTGGACGCCCTGGTCATCCCCCAGGCGCCGCTGGACGTGCTGGCCCAGCAGATCGTCGCCGAGGTGGCCTGCCGCGAGTGGGGCGAGGACGAGCTCTTCCAGTTGCTGACCCGCGCCGCGCCCTACGTGAACCTGCCACGCGAACGCTTCGACGCCCTGCTCGGGATGCTCGCCGAGGGCTACAGCGGCCGCCGCGGGGTGCGCGCCGCCTATCTCCACCGCGACGCTGTGAACCGTCGCCTGCGCGGCCGCCGCGGCGCCCGCCTGACCGCCCTGACCAGCGGCGGCACCATTCCCGACACCGGCGACTATGCGGTGCTGCTCGAGCCCCAGGGCCTGCCGATCGGCAGCCTCAACGAAGACTTCGCCATCGAGAGCATGGCCGGCGACATCTTCCAGCTGGGCAACCAGTCCTACCGCATCCTGCGGGTCGAGCCGGGCAAGGTCAGGGTCGAAGACGCCCGCGGCCTGCCGCCGAGCATCCCGTTCTGGCTGGGCGAGGCGCCGGGGCGCACGGACGAGCTGTCGGCGGCGGTGGCGCGCCTGCGCGAAGCGGTCGATGCGCAGCTGGCCGACGGCCTCGCGCCGGCCAGCGCCTGGCTGCGCCGGCAGCTGGGCCTGAGCGCCGCGGCCGCCGAGCAGATCGCCGACTACCTGGCCCAGGCGCGTGCGGCCCTGGGCGCCCTGCCGACCCAGCAGCGCCTGGTGATGGAGCGCTTCTTCGACGAGTCCGGCGGCATGCAGCTGATCATCCACTCGCCCTTCGGCAGCCGGGTCAACCGCGCCTGGGGCCTGGCCCTGCGCAAGCGCTTCTGCCGCAGCTTCAACTTCGAGCTGCAGGCCGCCGCCAGCGAGGACGCGCTGATCCTCTCGCTGTCCACCAGCCACAGCTTCCCGCTGGACGAAGTCTGGCGCTACCTGCACAGCAACAGCGCCGAGCAGATCCTGGTCCAGGCGCTGCTGGACGCGCCGCTGTTCGCCGTGCGCTGGCGCTGGAACGCCGGCGTGGCCCTGGCCCTGCCGCGCTTCGCCGGCGGCCGCAAGGTCGCCCCGCAGCTGCAGCGCATGCGCAGCGAGGATCTGCTGGCCACGGTCTTCCCCGACCAGGTGGCCTGCCTGGAGAACATCGTCGGCGAACGTCAGATCCCCGATCATCCGCTGGTGGCCCAGACCCTCGACGACTGCCTGCATCAGGCCATGGACTGCGAGGCCTGGCTGGGCCTGCTCAAACGCATGGAGGCCGGCCAGATCGAGCTGCTCGCCCGCGACCTGCCGGCGCCCTCGGCGCTGGCCGCGGAGATTCTCAATGCGCGGCCCTACAGCTTCCTCGACGACGCGCCGCTGGAGGAAAGACGCACCCAGGCGGTGCAGAGCCGGCGCTGGTCCGACCCCGCCGCGGCCGAGGACCTCGGCGCCCTGGATGCCGACGCCATAGCGGCAGTGCGCGAACAGGCCTGGCCCCAGGTGCGCGACGCCGACGAGATGCACGAGGCCTTGCTCAGCCTGGGCGCCATCACCCAGGCCGAAGCCCTGGCCAACGGCGCCTGGCCGGCCTGGCTGGCGCAGCTGGCCAAGGCCAGGCGCGCCACCTGCCTGCAGCTGCAGGGCGCGCCGGCGCTGTGGCTGGCGGCCGAACGCCTCGGTCAATGGCAGGCGTTCTACCCGGACGGCGCCTTCCAGCCGGCGCTCCAGGCGCCCCAGGGCTTCGAGCAAGCCTGGACGCCCGAGGCGGCCCTGGTCGAGCTGGTACGCGGGCGCCTCGGCGGCTTCGGCCCCATGAGCCTGGCGCGCCTGGCCGGCGACCTGCACCAACCGGAGTCGGCGGTGCAGCTAGCCCTGCTGGCCCTGGAACGCGAAGGCTATGTGCTGCGCGGGCGCTTCAGCCCGGCCGCGGCGGAGCAAGAGTGGTGCGAGCGTCACCTGCTGGCGCGCATCCACCGCTACACGGTGGGGCGCCTGCGCCGGGAGATCGAGCCGGTGCCGCGCGCCGACTTCATGCGCTTCCTGTTCGACTGGCAACGCGTCGCCCCGGCCAGCCGCGGGCGCGGCGCCGACAGCCTGGCCGCGGTGCTCGGCCAGCTGGAGGGCTTCCAGGCGGCGGCCGGGGCCTGGGAAAGCGAGCTGCTGCCCTGCCGGGTGGCCGACTACGGGATCAACTGGCTGGACGAGCTGTGCCGCTCCGGGCGCTGGCTCTGGTGCCGCCTGGCCGGGCGCCAGCGCGCCGCCGGCGGGCCGCTGCGCAGCACGCCCATCGTCCTGCTGCCGCGCAAGAGCCTGGCGCTATGGCGCGCCTGCCTGGGCGATCTGCCTGCGGCCGAGCCCTCGCCGCGGGCCGAGCACCTGCGCCAGGTGCTGGCCGAACAGGGCGCACTGTTCTTCGACGAGTTGCAGGACGAGGCGCACCTGCTGCGCAGTGAACTGGAGGACGCCCTTGGCGAGTTGGTCAGCCTCGGCCTGGTCCATGCCGACAGCTTCGCCGGCCTGCGCTCGCTGCTGCTGCCGGCGGCCAGGCGCAGCCAGCAGCAGCGCCGCGCCCGACGGGCCCTGGCCAATATGCAGGACGCCGGACGCTGGGCCCTGCTCAGGGCCCGCGGCGCGGCGGACGAGGGCGAGCCGGCCGGCGCCGCCCTGGAACATCTGGCGCGCACCCTGCTGCGCCGCTACGGCGTGGTCTGCTGGCGCCTGCTCGAGCGCGAGGCCGACTGGCTGCCGTCCTGGCGCGAGCTGCTGCGCGTCTACCATCGCCTCGAGGCGCGCGGTGAGATTCGCGGCGGGCGCTTCATCGCCGGGGTGGCCGGCGAGCAGTTCGCCCTGCCCGAGGCGGTGGCGCTGCTGCGCGAGGTACGCAAGCGGCCGGCCGCTGGCAGCCTGCTGAGTCTCTCGGCCTGCGACCCGCTGAACCTGGTCGGCACCCTGCTGACAGGCACCAAGGTGCCGGCCGTGGCCGGCAATCGCCTGCTGTTTCGCGACGGCGTGCCTGTGGCCAGCCTGATCGCCGGCAAGATTCAGCTGCTGGCCGAGGCGGACGCCTTCAGCGCCGGCCAGTGGCAGGCCGCACTCATCAGCGCCCCCGGGCTGCCGTCGGCGGCCGCACGCCGACCGCGCCGGGCAGCGACCCGACCCTAGCGCCCAGGCCGATGTCCGGCGCGGCCTTGCACCTTGCGCCGGCGCGGGGCAAGTTGTCGCCGTGGCAACGAATTCGGATGCTCAGCCATGTATCACGGAGAACGCCTCAACGCCTGGACCCATCTGGTCGGCGCCCTGCTCGCCAGCCTGGGCGCGATCTGGCTGCTGGTGCTCGCCAGCCTGCAGGGCGACCCCTGGCAGATAGTCGCCATCGCCGTCTACGGCCTGAGCCTGGTGCTGCTCTACAGCATCTCGACCCTCTACCACAGCCTGCGCGGGCGGGCGAAGACGGTGCTACGCAAGCTCGATCACCTGTCGATCTACCTGCTGATCGCCGGCAGCTACACGCCCTTCTGCCTGGTGACCCTGCGCGGCCCCTGGGGCTGGTCGCTGCTGGGCGTGGTCTGGAGTCTGGGGCTGCTGGGCATGCTCCAGGAGCTCAAGCCGCGCTCCGAGGCGCGGGTGCTGTCACTGGTAATCTACGCGGTGATGGGCTGGATCGTGCTGGTGGCAGTCAAGCCGCTGCTGGCGGCGCTCGGCGGTGCCGGCTTCGCCTGGCTGCTGGCCGGCGGCATCTGCTACACGGTGGGCA
>JBFHKK010000294.1:0-4040 GCA_041595475.1 Pseudomonas sp.
CTCGCGCAGCAAGAAGCGCAAGGGCATGGCCCAGGCGGCAGAGGAGAGCGCCCGTTACGAGGCCGAGCTGCGCTCGCCCAGCGAGATCGCCAAGCGCATTCGCCAGCTGGAGGAAAAGATGTATCAGCTGGCCCGAGATCTGGAGTTCGAGGCGGCCGCTCAGCTGCGCGACGAGATTCAGAAGCTGCGCGAGCGCCTGCTGCAGGTCTGACCGACTCCGGGCGGTTCAGGGCCACGGACGGCCGTGGATGCCGCGCCCTGGCTGGAGCCGAACCGGGCTGGGCTGCTAAGATCGCCGCCTTTAAGCGGCTACCGCCTCACCTGTTCGGGAATTCTCATGACCACCGTTCGCACCCGCATCGCGCCATCGCCCACCGGTGATCCGCACGTCGGCACCGCCTACATCGCCCTGTTCAACCTGTGCTTCGCCAAGCAGCACGGCGGCGAGTTCATCCTGCGCATCGAGGATACCGATCAGCTGCGCTCGACCCGAGAGTCGGAGCAGCAGATATTCGACGCCCTGCGCTGGCTCGGTATCGAGTGGAGCGAGGGGCCGGATGTCGGCGGTCCCCATGGCCCCTACCGGCAGAGCGAGCGCGGCCACATCTACCAGCAGTACACCGCCGAACTGCTGGACAAGGGGCACGCCTTCCATTGCTTCTGCAGTGCCGAACGCCTGGACACGCTGCGCGCCGAGCAGATGGAAGCCAAGCAGACGCCGCGCTATGACGGCCACTGCATGCACCTGCCGGTCGCCGAGGTGCAGGGTCGTCTGGCCGCCGGAGAGGCCCATGTGGTGCGCATGAAGGTGCCCAGCGAGGGTGTCTGCGTGGTGCCGGACATGCTGCGTGGCGAGGTGGAGATTCCCTGGGATCGGATGGACATGCAGGTGCTGATGAAGTCCGATGGTCTGCCGACCTACTTCCTGGCCAACGTCGTCGACGATCATCTGATGGGCATCACCCATGTGCTGCGTGGCGAAGAGTGGCTGCCCTCAGCGCCCAAACTGATCCTGCTGTACGAGTACTTCGGCTGGGACAAGCCGCAGCTGTGCTACATGCCGCTGCTGCGCAATCCGGACAAGAGCAAGCTGTCCAAGCGCAAGAACCCCACCTCGATCACCTTCTACGAGCGCATGGGCTTCCTGCCCCAGGCCATGCTCAACTACCTCGGACGCATGGGCTGGTCGATGCCCGACGAGCGCGAGAAATTCACCCTCGAGGAGATGATCGAGCACTTCGACATCCAGCGCGTGTCTCTGGGTGGGCCGATCTTCGATCTGGAGAAGCTGTCCTGGCTCAACGGCCAGTGGCTGCGGGAGCTGAGTGTCGAGGCGTTCGCCGCGGCGGCGCAGAAGTGGGCGTTCAACCAGGACTATCTGATGAAGATCGCACCCCACGTGCAGGGGCGTGTGGAGACCTTCAGCGAGATCGCCCCGCTGGCCGGTTTCTTCTTTGCCGGTGGCGTGCCGCTGGACGCCAAGCTGTTCGAGAGCAAGAGGCTCTCGCCCGAGCAGGTGCGCCAGCTGCTCCAGCTGATCCTGTGGAAGCTGGAGGCGCTGCGCCAGTGGAACAAGGAGCGCATCACCGCCTGTATCCAGACCGTGGTCGAACACCTGCAGCTGAAGCTGCGCGATGCCATGCCGCTGATGTTCGCCGCCATCACCGGTCAGGCCAGTTCGGTATCGGTGCTCGATGCCATGGAAATCATCGGTCCGGATCTGACCCGCTTCCGCCTGCGCCAGGCCCTGGAGATGCTCGGGGGCGTGTCGAAGAAGGAAAACAAGGAGTGGGAGAAGCTGCTGGCGGCCATCGGCTGATCTCGCGCTCGCCGCTGGGGCGGGTAAGTGGTTGTTCTGCCAGCATAAAAAAAGCGCTCGCGGGCGAAAATTGTGTTGACAGTGCCAGGGGGCGCCCTTAACATGCGCCCCGTCCTTGAGATGGGGCTATAGCTCAGCTGGGAGAGCGCTTGCATGGCATGCAAGAGGTCGACGGTTCGATCCCGTCTAGCTCCACCAATCTCAAAGCCGTATGGCTTGCCACAGTCGGTTTCAAACCGGCTGAACCTGAAGGGTCTTTGCGTCCCCTTCGTCTAGTGGCCTAGGACACCGCCCTTTCACGGCGGTAACAGGGGTTCGAGTCCCCTAGGGGACGCCACTATTTCCAGCCGCAGAATTTAGGTTCTGCAGCCAAACCGCAAGGTTTCGGGGCTATAGCTCAGCTGGGAGAGCGCTTGCATGGCATGCAAGAGGTCGACGGTTCGATCCCGTCTAGCTCCACCAATCCACGACAGGCCAGCCGAGTGCTGGCCTTGTTCATCGAAGGTTTCGTCCCCTTCGTCTAGTGGCCTAGGACACCGCCCTTTCACGGCGGTAACAGGGGTTCGAGTCCCCTAGGGGACGCCAATTTTCCCGCTCGGCGGGGTTTTTAAGGGTCATTCGTCAGCGAATGGCCCTTTTGTTTTTTCGCCCTCCGATATTTCCAGCGCAGCGCTTTGACCGACAAACGGTCTTCGCTGCTGCTTGCCAATAAATATTACGCAAGTAATATTATGTCGGTAATATTCGAGGAGGCGACCATGAGCGACAAGAAAGCTCAGACCCGTGAACGCATTTTGGCGGCGGCCAGCGCGGCGCTGATCCAGCGGGGGCCTGCCGAGCCCAGTGTGGGCGAGGTGATGGGCGCTGCCGGCCTGACGGTTGGCGGCTTCTATGCGCATTTCGAGAGCAAGGATGCCTTGATGCTGGAGGCTTTCCGGCAATTGCTCGCTGAGCGTCGCGTGTTGATTGAGCAGATCGACGGCGATCTGCCCGCCGCCCGACGACGCGAGCAGGTGGCGGCGTTCTATCTGTCGCGACGGCATCGCGATGCCATCGACCAGGGCTGTCCGTTGCCCAGTTCACTGAGTGAGCTGGCGCGACTGCCGGAGGGCTTTCACGCGGCCTTGAGCGAGCATCTGGAGGCCATGCTGGCGCAGTTGGCGGACAGCCCGGAGGAGGCTGCGCTGGTGCTGGCCGATATCGCCTTGATGGTGGGGGGGCTGGCGCTGGCGCGGGCGCTTGGCCCTGGAGACTTGTCCGACCGCGTTCTACGTGCCGCAAAAGCGGCTGTCGTTTGAGGAGAGAAACCATGAATGGCATGAGTTGGGTGCGTGGGTTCAACGCCGGTGTCGGTTTGCTGGCGCCTACCCTGTTGGCGAGCAAGCTGCGGCGGGCGTTCATGACGCCGCGGGTGTCGGCGCCGCGTGACTGGGAATTGCCGGTGCTGGAGCAGGGTGAGCGCATCACCTTGCGCTTCGGCCTCTCGGCCCTGCGCTGGGGCATGGGACCAACAGTGCTGTTGATGCACGGCTGGGAAGGGCGGCCAACTCAGTTCGCCGGCCTGATCAAGTCGCTGGTCGGCGCCGGTTACTCGGTGGTGGCGCTGGACGGACCTGCCCATGGGCGTTCGCCGGGGCGAGAGGCGAACGTGGTGATGTTCGCCCGCGCCCTGCTCGAGGCCGCCAGCGAGTTGCCGCCGCTGAAGGCGGTAGTCGGCCATTCGATGGGCGGCGCCAGTGCGCTGCTGGCAACCCAGCTCGGCCTGCGCACTGAGGCCCTGGTGAGCATAGCCGCGCCGAGTCGAATTCTCGGGGTGCTGCGCCAGTTCGCCAAGCATATGGGGCTGCCGGCTCAGGCCCGCGCGCGCTTCGTGCGCCTGGTCGAGCGCCACGCCGGTATCCCGGCGGCGCATCTGGACGTTGCCCGCTATCGCCTGGATTTCCCCGGATTGATCGTGCATGCGGCGGACGACCGGCTGATGCCATTCGGTGAGGCGGAGGCGATCCACCAGGCCTGGCCAGGTAGCCAGCTACTGCGCCTGGAAACCGGTGGGCATCATCGTGTCCTGGCCGACCCGAGCCTTCACCAGGCCGTCTTGCAGGGCCTCGAACAGCATGTAGAGGGTCATCATCTTGGTGAGCGAGGCGGGATGATTGCGGATGTCGGCGTTGGTCTCGTGCAGCACCTGGCCTGACTCGACGGCGATTACGAAGGCGGCGTA
>JBFHKK010000295.1:0-4024 GCA_041595475.1 Pseudomonas sp.
AACTGGGCGGTGCCGTAGAGCGCGGTGGACTGGCTGTCGAGCTTCTGCGCGGTGGCGCTCTCCAGCATCTCGAGCATCTGCGCATCGGCCTCCTTGCCTTCCTTGGCGTGTTTCTCCTCGGTGACGATGCGCAGCACCTTGCCGGCCTGGGCGCCGCCCATCACCGCGGTGCGGCTGTTGGGCCAGGCGAAGATAAAGCGCGGGTCCAGGCCTCTCCCGCACATGGCGTAGTTGCCGGCGCCATAGGAGCCGCCGACCACCAGGGTCAGCTTGGGCACAGTGGCGTTCGCCACCGCCTGAATCAGCTTGGAGCCATGCTTGATCACTCCGGCCTGTTCCGCCTCGGTGCCGACCATGAAGCCGGTGGTGTTGTGCAGGAACAGGATAGGGGTGTTGCTCTGCTCGCACAGCTGGATGAACTGGGCGGCCTTGGCCGCGCCCTGGGGGGTGATGGGGCCGTTGTTGCCGATCAGGCCGCAGCTGTGGCCCTGGATCTGCAGGTGGCCGCAGACGGTCTGGCTGTCGAAGGCCTGTTTGAAGTCGAGGAAGGCCGAGCCGTCGGCGATGCGGGCGATGATTTCGCGCACGTCATAGGGCGTCTTGGGATCGTCCGGCACCACCCCGAGCAGTTCTTCGATCGGGTACAGCGGCTCTTCCCAGCGCTTGCGCGGGCGATCCGGCAACTGGGCGTTCCAGGGCAGCAGGGCGAGGATCTCGCGGGCGATGCGCAGGGCATCGGCGTCGTTTTCGGCCAGGTATTCGGCGGTGCCGGCGACCTGGGCGTGCATCTCGGCCCCGCCGAGGGCCTCGTCGGTCGCCACCTCGCCGGTGGCGGCCTTGAGCAGCGGCGGCCCGGCGAGAAACAGCTTGGCCTTGCCGCGCACCACCACCACATAGTCGGACAGACCCGGCTGGTAGGCGCCGCCGGCAGTGCTGGAGCCGTGCACCAGGGTGATCTGCGGGATGCCGGCGGCGGACAGCCGCGCCTGGTTGGCGAAGCCGCGCGCGCCCTCGACGAAGATTTCCGCCGCGTAGTTGAGGTTGGCGCCGCCGCTTTCGGTCAGGGCCACCAGCGGCAGCTTGTTCTCCAGGGCGATCTGCTGCAGGCGCAGGGTCTTCTTCAGGCCGCTGGGGGAGATGGTGCCGCCCTTGATCGCGCTGTTGCTGGCGCTGATCAGGCAGCGCACGCCGCTGATGTAGCCGATGCCGGCGATGATGCCGCCGCCGGCCTGGCTGCCGTCCTTGTCGTCGTGCAGCTTGTAGCCGGCCAGGGCGCAGAGCTCGAGGAAGGGGCTGCCGGCATCGAGCAGCAGGCTCAGGCGTTCGCGCGGCAGCAGTTGGCCGCGGGCCTGGAACTTGGCCTTGGCCGCGGCGGCCTTGTCCAGGCACTGCTGTTCGATCTGGCGAAAGCCGGCCACGGCAGTCAGCATGGCCGCGCGGTTGCTGGCGAAGTCTTCGCCCAGGACATCGATCTGCGACTGGATCACCGGCATCGCTACTCCTCCTTGTCCTGCAGTACCTCGGGCAGGCGCGCCCGGTGAAAGCCGTTGTAGGCCTGGATTTGTCCGGCCTTGGCCGGTGCCAGCGGCCAGGCACGGCTGCCCAGGCTGGCCGCGCCATCGATGCGGATGCTGTGGCCGCTGATGAAACTGGCCGCCGGCGAGAGCAGGAAGACGATGGCCGCCGCCACCTCCGCCTCGTTGCCGATGCGCCGCAGCGGCACCTGGTCTTTCAGCGAGCGGATCAGCGCCTTCATCGCGTCCGGGTAGCTGTCCATGCCGCTGGAGGCGATCCAGCCGGGCGCCACCGCATTGACCCGCACCCCGGCATGGCCCCATTCGACTGCCGCGGTCTTGGTGAAGTTGTCCATGCCGGCGCGGGCCGCGCCGGAGTGGCCCATGCCGGGCATGCCGTTCCACATGTCGGCGAGCATGTTGACGATGCTGCCGCCGGTTCGGCTCATGCACTGATTGAACAACTCGCGGGCCAGCAGAAAACCGCCGACCAGGTTGGTGCGCAGCACGGTCTCGAAGCCCTTCTGGGTGATCGCGGCCAGCGGCGCCGGATACTGGCCGCCGGCATTGTTGACCAGATGATGGATGACCCCGCGCTCGGCGAGCACGGTCGCGACCATGGCCCTGACCGCCTCTTCGTCGCGAATGTCGCAGACGTGGAAGCTGGCGCTGCCGCCGTCCTCGGTAATCTCTCCGGCGGTAGTCGCCAATTTGTCGGCCTTGCGCCCGACCAGCACCACATGGGCGCCGAGGGCCGCCAGCTCATGGGCGGTGCAGCGGCCGATGCCACTGCCGCCGCCGGTCACCAGGATGGTCTGGCCGGCGAACAGGCCGGGGCGGAAGATCGAATCGTAGGCCATGGGGCTTTTAACCTCGCAGACGCTCGGCCAGGGCGCGCGGCACCGGCACGGGGAATTCCAGCAGCTGCTGGGCCAGGGCCTTGCCTTGCGGGTCGATGCGCAAACTGGCCACGCCACCGCCGCCCAGGGCATTTTCCAGCAGGAAGTTCAGGCTGTGGCTGCCCGGCAGGTACCAGCGGCTGACCCGACCCGTCAGTGGGTCGAGTACATGGCCCAACCACTCCGTGACGGCGGCGCAGCTCAGGGCCTCGGCGATCCACGGCAGGTACTCGGGCTTGCGCGCCATGACCCCGATATTGCTGTGGTTGCCCTTGTCGCCGGAGCGCGCCACCGCCAGCTTGATCAAGGGCAGGCTGGCATCGGCCGGGCCTTGCGGGCGCGGCGGCTGCACGGCCTCGCTCAGGGCCTCGGGGCTGAAGGTGTCGGTCTCGGGCAGGGCCACGGCGAGTCGCTGGCCGTCCAGATCGACCGCCAGCGCGCAGGCCGATTTGTCCACCAGAAAGCTGAACAGGCGAATCAGCGGGTAGACCGTCGGCCGGCCGCCAACGATGCCGGTCAGGCCCGGCGCCATGCCGGTGGCGGCCTGGGCGATCTCGCGGGAGAACAATAGCAGCGCCTCGCGGCGCGGATGGCGCACGGCCAGCTTGATCACCACCTCGCGAGTGTCCTGGCGCCGGCCGTGGGGGCCATAGGTGGCCTCGGCGCCGAGCAGTTCGATGTTCACCTCGCTGTAGGGGCCCCAGCCGCGCTCGAGCAAGAGCTCTTCGGTCTTGTCGATGATCGCCTGGCTGACCCGCTCGGCCTTGGCCAGCGCCTCGATGCCGGCGATCAGGCAGCTGGCGCTGCAGCGAAAGCCATCGGGGTAGGTGGCGCTGACCTTGTACTGGCCGGTCGGCGGCAGGCCGCGGGCGCCCTGCAGTTCGACGCGGTTGTCGCCGACCTGGGTCAGGCGCACCTGGGTGAAGTCGCAGATCACATCGGGCAGCAGGTAGGCGCGCGGATCGCCGATCTCGTAGAGCAGCTGTTCGCCGACGCTCAAGGGGCTGACCAGGCCGCCGCTGCCGGCCGGCTTGGTCACTACGAAGCGGCCGTCGGCCTGGACCTCGACGATGGGAAAGCCGATGTGCTGGTAGTCCGGCACATCGCGCCAGTCGGTGAAATTGCCACCGCTGCACTGGGCGCCGCACTCGATGATGTGCCCGGCCAGCGCCGCCTGGGCCAGCTTGTCGTAGTCGCGCCAACTCCAGGCGAACTCGTGCACCAGGGCGGCGCTGACCAGGGCGCTGTCGACCACCCGCCCGGTGATGACGATATCCGCGCCCTGGGCCAGGGCGGCGACTATGCCGGGCGCGCCCAGGTAGGCGTTGGCCGATACAGAGTGCGGCGGCAGCGGTGCGCCGCTGAACATCTCCCGGGTGCCGGCCGCGCGCAGTTCGGCGAGGTCGGGCTGCAGGTCGTCGCCGTGCAGCACGGCGATCTTCAGCTCGACGCCGGCGCGTTCGCAGGCGCTGGCCAGGGCCTGGGCGCAGGCCTGGGGATTGACCCCGCCGGCGTTGCTGATGAGGCGAATCTTCTTCTCGGCAATTGCCGCCAGTAGCGGGGCGAGGGTCTCGACGAAGTCGCCGGCATAGCCGGCTTCGGGGTTCTTGA
>JBFHKK010000296.1:0-4019 GCA_041595475.1 Pseudomonas sp.
CGAACAGACCGATGGCGGTGGCGATCAGCGCCTCGGCGATGCCCGGGGCGACCGTGGCCAGGGTTGCCTGCTGAACCTGGGCCAGGCCGCGGAAGGAGTTCATGATCCCCCACACGGTGCCGAACAGGCCGATATAGGGGCTGGTGGAGCCGACGGTGGCGAGAAACGGCAGCGCGGTTTCCAGCTTCTCTTCCTCACGCGAGATGGCCACGCGCATGCCGCGGGCCACGCCGTCCATCACCGCATCCGGATCGACGCCCTGCTGCTGGCGCAGACGCGAGAACTCCTTGAAGCCGGCGCGGAAGATCTGCTCCAGACCCGAATCCGGATCCGGGTTGCTGCCCACCTGACGGTACAGCTTGGACAGGTCGATACCGGACCAGAAGCGCTCCTCGAAGGTATCAAGGGCGCGCTTGGCCGCGCGTATGGCGCTGCTGCGCTGAAAGATCATCACCCAGGAAATGACCGAGGCGGCCACCAGGATGAGCATCACCAGTTGCACCAGCAGACTGGCGTTGCTGATCAGACTCCACATCGACATATGGTCAACGGCGTTGGCTTCCACGCTTTACTCTCCTGCTGTCAATGAACCCGCGCCGGCGGCCGCGGCAAAGGCCGCGCGCAGCACCTGGGGAATGGCCCGGGGTCTCAAATTGTCGGCGCGCACACAGGCCACCATAAACTGCCCTTCGCAGAGCAGCGCCTCATCCGTCGCCCGCCTGACCTGCTGGCGAAAGCGCAGGCTGGCGCGGTTCAACTCCATCACCTCGGCCGTCACCAGCAGCTCGTCGTCCAGCCGGGCCGGCGCGTGATAGCGCGTCTCGGCCGAGTGCACCACGAACAACAGGCCCTCACCCGCCAGCGCCGACTGGGCGAAGCCCAGATCACGCAGCCGCTCGGTGCGAGCCCGCTCCATGAATTTGAGGTAATTGACGTAGTAGACGATGCCGCCGGCATCGGTGTCTTCGTAGTACACGCGACAGCGAAGGGCGAACGGCTGAGCTCCGATTTGCGCGCGCATACTCTAGTGCCCGCTCCGGGTCTTGCCAATCGGCTGCGGCAAGTATTTTTCGTTCCTCATCACGACTCGCGAACAGATCGGTAGTGGGCGCCTCGGCCAGCTGCTTGGGCAGGTTCAGGCCGAAATGCAGGTAGGCGTGGCGGGTCACCACCCGCCCGCGCGGGGTGCGCATCATGTAGCCCTGCTGGATCAGATAGGGCTCGAGCACGTCCTCGATGGTGTGGCGCTCCTCGCTGATGGCCGCCGCCAGGCTGTCGACCCCGACCGGGCCGCCGTCGAACTTCTCGATCAGGGTCAGCAGCAGGCGCCGGTCTTGGTGATCGAAGCCGCGCTCGTCGACATCCAGCAGGTTCAGCGCCAAATCGGCGATCTGCCGGGTAATCTGGCCCTGGCCGCGCACCTCGGCGAAATCGCGCACCCGGCGCAGCAGGCGATTGGCGATACGCGGCGTGCCGCGGGCGCGGCGGGCGATCTCAAAGGCACCCGCCGCCTCGATCGGCAGGCCGAGGATGCCAGCCGAGCGCGTGACTATGGTCGCCAGGTCGTCGATGCCGTAGAACTCCAGGCGCTGGACGATGCCGAAGCGGTCGCGCAGCGGATTGGTCAGCATGCCGGCACGGGTGGTGGCGCCGACCAGGGTGAAGGGCGGCAGGTCCAGCTTGATCGAGCGCGCCGCCGGGCCTTCGCCGATCATGATGTCCAGCTGAAAATCCTCCATGGCCGGATACAGCACTTCCTCGACGATCGGCGACAGACGGTGGATCTCGTCGATGAAGAGCACATCGCCTGGCTCCAGGTTGGTCAGCAGCGCCGCCAGATCGCCCGGGCGCTCCAGCACCGGCCCCGAGGTGCTCTTGATCGACACGCCCATCTCCTGGGCGATGATATTGGCCAGGGTGGTCTTGCCCAGGCCCGGCGGGCCGAAGATCAGGGTGTGATCGAGGGCCTCGGCGCGGCCCTTGGCCGCCTGGATAAACAGCGCCATCTGCTCGCGCACGCTCGGCTGGCCGATATACTCGGCCAGCTTCAGGGGCCGAATGGCGCGGTCGATCTGTTCGTCGCGCTCGCGCGGGCTGGCGGATATCAGGCGGTCTGCATCGATCATCTGCGGTTCAATCTGCTCATTGATGTAAGAAAGCGCTCGCGGCCCGGGCCGCCAGTGGAATTAGCCCATGCCCCTCAAGGCACGCCGGATCAGCTCTTCGCTGCCGAGCCCCTCCTGCTTGACCGCCGCCACCGCACGACTGGCCTCCTGCGGCTTGTAGCCCAGGGAGATGAGCGCGCTCAGGGCGTCCTGCTCCGCGTTTGGGACAGCCGCCACGCCACGGGGTTCCGCCACCAGGGTGGCCATGCCCGGCACAGTTTCCCAGGCTTTGAAGCGATCTTTGAGCTCCACCAGCAACCGTTCGGCGGTTTTCTTGCCAACACCGGGCACCTTGACCAGCGCCGAGGTGTCCTGGGCCTGGACGCAGCGCACCAGTTCGTCGACCTCCAGCCCGGACATCAGCGCCAGGGCCAGCTTGGGACCGACCCCGTTGAGGCGGATCAGCTCGCGAAACAGCTCGCGCTCACGCTTCTCGAAGAAGCCATAGAGCAGCTGGGCGTCCTCGCGCACCACCAGATGGGTATGCAGCAGCAGGGCCTCGCCCACGGCCGGCAGCCGGTAGAGGGTGGTCATGGGCACTTCCAGCTCATAACCCAGGCCGTTCACATCGAGGATGACATGGGGCGGCTGCTTCTCCGCCAGGGTACCGCGTAAGCGTCCGATCACCGCTGTGTTCCTTGCATAGGCTTACAAACGAAGGCGGCCGCCACGCCGCTTGGCGCCGGCCAGGCCATGGGGAATCAGGCTCTGGCGGTGATGGGCATGGCACAGGGCGATGGCCAGGGCATCGGAGGCGTCGAGCTGTGGCTTCTGCACCAGCTTGAGCAGGTGCATGACCATCAGTTGCACCTGCTGCTTGTCCGCCGCGCCGCTGCCGACTATCGCCTGCTTGACCTGGGTGGCGGTGTATTCGGCCACCTCCAGCCCGGCCTCGACGCCGGCGACTATGGCCGCCCCGCGGGCCTGACCGAGCTTGAGGGCCGAGTCGGCATTGCGCGCCATGAACACCTGCTCGATGCCCATGGTCACCGGTGCGTAGGCCTGAATAACTTCGCTGACACCGCGAAACACCAGCTGCAGGCGCTCGGCCAACGCGCCCGTGCCGGTGCGGATGCAACCCGAGGCGACATACTCGCAGACACGCCCGGTGTCGCGCACCACGCCGTAGCCGGTGATGCGCGAACCGGGGTCTATCCCCAGGATCAGCGTCATAGCCCCTTACCCATCAGCGACACTCGCCACCCCGCACCAAATACTGTGTATTCATCCAGCCTGCGAGTATAAGGGCCGGCCTCGTCGGCGTCACCCCGAGGCGCCCCCATAAAAAAGCCGGAAGTGCCTGGGCGATCTTCACCCGACGACTTCCGGCCCCTGATCTCGCCGCGACTCAGCCGATCTGCTCCATGATCTCGTCGGGGATCTCGGCGTTGTGGTAGACGTTCTGCACGTCGTCGAGGTCTTCGAGCATGTCGATCAGCTTGATCACCTTCTGCGCGGTTTCCAGATCCTCGATGGGCGCGGCGATCGAGGGAATCCAGGCGATCTCCGACTCCTCGCCCTTGAATCCGGCCTCGGCCAGGGCCTCGTTGACCGCGTGAAAATCGCCGAATGGGGTGTAGACCTCGGCCGAGCCGTCCTCGCCGACCACCACATCGTCGGCGCCGGCCTCCAGGGCCGCCTCCATCAGGGCGTCTTCGTCCACCCCCGGCGCATAGCTGATATGCCCCTTGCGCTCGAACATGTAGGCCACCGAGCCGTCGGTGCCGAGGTTGCCGCCGCACTTGCTGAAGGCATGCCGCACGTCGGCGGCGGTGCGATTGCGGTTGTCGGTCATGGCCTCGACGATGATGGCCACGCCGCTCGGGCCGTAGCCCTCGTAGTTCAGCTCGACGA
>JBFHKK010000297.1:0-3995 GCA_041595475.1 Pseudomonas sp.
CAGGGCCTGATCATCGCGCCCCAGGCACTGCAGCACCACATTGCGCCGCGGGTGAATGCGCGCCTGCTCGACACTCAAGGCCCCGGCATCGACCATCGCCTGAACCCAGCTATGGTCGTGACTCAGACACTGGATGGAGTCGGCGTCGACCCGATAGGCACGGCTGTCGCCAACCCAGGCCAGTTCGAAGTCGGCGCCGCAAAAGCGCACGGCAACCAGCGTCGTGCCCATGCCGCGACAATCGGCATCGGCCTGGGCCGCGCTTAACACGGCGTCATTGGCCGCATGCACGGCGCTTTCCAGGCTCTGCCCCTCGGCGCAGGCCTTGCCCAGGGCCTGCAGGGCCAGCGCGCTGGCCACCTCGCCGCGCCTATGCCCGCCCATGCCGTCGGCAACCGCCCACAGCCCCAGCTCCGGGCTGCACAGCAGGGCGTCCTCGTTGTGCTCGCGCACTTGCCCGACAACCGTCTGTGCCGCGTATATCAAGCTCTGTTCGTTCGCCGCCATCGCTTCGCCTGCGTTGCTGAATCCGTGCGCTGCGACCCGGCGCCTTAGGGCGACCGGGCAATGCTCGCATGATGCGGCCGACGGGCGGTGCTGTCACCGCCAGGCCGAAGCTTTCGTGACCCGCCGCGCAATCGCCCCGATCGAGGCCGCTGGATAGACGCGCCACACGCTCAGTACCTGCCGCCACACTTGGGGGCCCTGGCAAGCAAGTCCTAGCGCGGCCACCACCGGCGTGTACGCCCAGAACGCAACGACCAGACGGCCTGAACGCGCGTCTTCGCAACGCCCGAACCGGCCCAGCCCCCCAATCTGCGCAACATTTATTCTTGCCAGCCTCGGGCAAAGCTCTGCATGCTACTGTTTAGCAAGCCCATAACAACTAAAAGCACCGGCAATGATCAAGTATACGTCGCGCCTGTTCCGGCGCCTGCGCAGGGATGTGCAACTGTCGATCATCACCTTGATGGGCGTGCTGGGCGTCGTCAGCATTTCGCCCTACGCGGTCTATCGGCTGCTCGAGGGCAACTACCTGGTCAGCATCGCCGACACCATCATCGTGTGTTCGACCATAGGTGCCGTACTCTATGCCTGGCGCACCGGCGATACCAAGAAACCCGGCCTCTATCTCGCCGCGGTGTTCTCCACCGGCGCCACCCTCATCGCCATCAACCTGGGCATCAATGGCCTGGTCTGGATCTACCCGCTGATCCTCTTCAACTTCTTCATGGTCTCACCCGGCAAGGCCATGCTGGCCACCGCTCTGGTGCTGAGCGCACTGGTCGGCCATGCCTTGCTGGTGCCTGGCAGCCTGTTCGAGAGCGACTATCAGATGCTGTCCTTTCTGGTGACCGCCAGCATGGCCAGCGGCCTGACCTTCGTGTTCGCCTACCGCACCCGCAGTCAGCGCGACCAGCTGCAGACCCTGGCCATCCAGGATCCGCTGACCGGCGCCCGCAATCGCCGGGCGATGAATGACGAACTGCGCATCGCCGTCGCGACCCACCGGCGCCACGGCGACAGCTTCGGCGTGCTGATCATGGACCTGGATCACTTCAAGCGCATCAACGATGAGTTCGGCCATGCCGCCGGCGACCAGGTGCTGGTGGAATTCGTCGATCTGATCAAGCGTTCCTCGCGCCAGGAGAACCGCCTGTTCCGCTTCGGTGGCGAGGAGTTCCTGCTGCTGCTGCCCAATGCCGACAAGGCCAGTCTGCGCAGCGCCGCCGAGCACCTGCAACGGCAAGTCCGGCAACACCTGCACGGCCCCGGCGGCCCGGTCACCATGTCCATCGGCGGCGCCATACTGCGCAAGGGCGAGACTTGGGAGAACTGGCTGCAACGCGCCGATCAGCGTCTCTACCAAGCCAAGAGCGCCGGACGCGACAGGGCTATCGTCGACGAGCCCAGCGACTGCGCCAGCGAGCAGCCGGTGGTCTGAGTACGCCGACTGCAGCGTCCGCCTGAGCGCCCCCGCGAGCACCCTCCTGTAACAAGTCGATCATTGCCGAGTCTACTGGGTGAAGACCTCCACCCGAGACCTGCGATGAAACGACGAGCCCTTCTGCAAGCCCTTGCATTGATGCCGGCGCTGCCCCTGGCGCTGCGCCAGAGCGGCGAGGCGCTGGCCGCCGGACAGACCGGCGAGGCCGCCATAGTGCCATTGGATAAACCCGCCAGCGCCTGGCGCGAATTGCTGCCCGAAGAGGCCTATCGGGTCCTCTTCGAGGAAGCAACCGAGCGCCCCGGCAGCAGCCCGCTGAACGAGGAAAAACGGCCAGGCACCTTCGTCTGTGCAGCCTGCTACCTGCCGCTGTTCGAGAGTCAGCACAAGTACGACAGCGGCACCGGCTGGCCGAGCTTTACCCAACCGATCGCCGGGCATGTCGGCCTCAAGCGCGACTTCAAGCTGATCTTCCCGCGCACCGAATACCACTGCGCGCGCTGCGGCGGGCATCAGGGCCATGTGTTCAACGACGGGCCGCCGCCGCGCGGCGAGCGCTGGTGCAACAACGGCGTGGCGCTGCGCTTCGTTCCCAAAGATCAGGCGCTGCCGCCGCTAAGGAGTTGAGCATGTCCAAGCCAACAGCCCGTCGCCCGGGATCAATCGCCCGACTGGCCGCCGGCCTGCTCGGCGCCCTGCTGCTGGCGGCCTGCAAACCCAGCGGTGCGCAGGCGCCACAAGCGTCGGTCGAAACGGCGGCCCCGCAGAGTCAAGTCGCCGAGGACCAGCAGGGCGTGGCTGTATTCGCCGGCGGCTGTTTCTGGTGTACCGAGGCCGACTTCGACAAACTCCCTGGCGTACTCTCCACCACCTCGGGCTACACCGGCGGGCAACTCGCCAACCCCAGCTATCAACAGGTGTCCGCCGGTGGCACCGGACATATCGAGGCGGTGCAGGTCAGATACGACCCGAGCAAGACCAGCTACGCGCAGCTGCTGGAAGCCTTCTGGCCGACCATCGACCCGCTCACCGCCAACGCCCAGTTCTGCGATCACGGCAGCCAGTACCGCAGCGCGATCTTCTATGGATCGGCCGAGGAAAAAATCCTGGCAGAAGCCTCGAAAGCGGCCTTGCAGGCCTCAGGCCGATTCCATAAACCCATAGTCACCGAAATACTGCCCAGCGACGTGTTCTACCCCGCGGAGCAGTACCACCAGGATTACTACCAGAAGAATCCGCTGCGCTACGCCTACTACCGCCGCGGCTGTGGCCGGGATGCGCGCCTGGAGCAACTCTGGGGCAAGCAGCACTGAGGCCTCGGGCGGGCAGCGATGCGAGCGCAGGTTCAAGCTGAATCGGTGCCCCTGCCCGGTGGGAATTGGTCGTTAGGGGCGCTGACCAGTGCCCCGCGGCTGCTGCAGCCCCACGCCGGCAGGATACTCGAGGCTCTGCTGCAGAGCGCCGCGCACTCGTTCAGTCTGCTTGTGCTCGCGCAGGCGGCTTGGCGCCGAATCCCGGTAGGGCAGAAAGGCTTGCGCTGCGGACGACTCGCTGTGCTGGTAGCGTTCGAAGCTGCCGATGCTGCCGCTGGCCCCCGGGCTGACGTAGACCTTGGGAATCAAGCGTACCGGCTCGGAACCATGGAGTTCGACCCACGCCATGGGCGCCAGCAGAAACCCCAGCAGGACGCGGGATAGAGCCAAGCCTTTCATCGTCAGATATCCCTACGAGCGTGAGGGAAATGGCGCAGGCCCATCGGCCCGCGCGGGAGAAGCTGGTGCCGCTGAGAGGATTCGAACCCCCGACCCCATCATTACGAATGACGTGCTCTACCAACTGAGCTACAGCGGCGCGGTGCCCGCGCATTATTCATGGGAGCCGGCAGCGGCTCAAGAGGCTTATGCCGCCTCGCACCAGGTCATGGCGCAGGCGCCAAGTTCGCGGGCCGTTACTGGTCGAGCAGTTGCAGGCGCTGCTCACCGATCTGGATCAGCCCCTGTTTGTACAGCCCGCCTATGGCTTTCTTGAAGTTGCCCTTGCTGACGCC
>JBFHKK010000298.1:0-3982 GCA_041595475.1 Pseudomonas sp.
CCGCGAGGAACACAGCTTCAGCTTCGAGCTGGCCGAGTGCGAGGTGCCGGTGGTGGCGCCGCTGGCCCGCGACGGCGAGACCCTGTTCGAGCACGCCGGCTTTCGCTTCGCCCTCTTCCCCCGACGCGGCGGCCGCGCCCCGGAACCGGGCAATCTGGATCAGCTGTACCGCCTCGGCCAACTGCTCGGGCGCCTGCACGCAGTCGGTTCGACCCGGCCGTTCAAGCACCGCGAACACCTGGGTGTGGACAACTACGGCCACGCCTCGCTGGCCACCCTGCTGGACGGCGACTTCATCCCGCGCAGCCTGCTGCCGGCCTATGAATCGGTGGCCCGCGACCTGCTCAGGCGCCTGGATGGCCTGTTCGCCCAGGTGCGCTACCAGCCGATCCGCCTGCACGGCGACTGCCACCCGGGCAACCTGCTGTGCCGCGATGAAAGCTTCCACATGGTCGACCTGGACGACTGCCGCATGGGCCCGGCGGTGCAGGATCTGTGGATGATGCTGGCCGGCCCGCGCCATGAACGGCTCGGCCAGCTGGCCGAGCTGATCGACGGCTACCAGGAATTCCACGATTTCGACAGCCGCGAGCTGCCGCTGATCGAAGGCCTGCGCGCCCTGCGCCTGATGCACTACAGCGCCTGGCTGGCGCGGCGCTGGGACGACCCGGCCTTTCCCAAGAGTTTCCCCTGGTTCGGCAGCGAGCGTTACTGGGGCGACCAGGTGCTGACCCTGCGCGAACAGCTGGCCGCGCTCGACGAAGAACCCCTGCGGCTGTTCTGACCCGGGCAGGCCCCGGTACCGCCTGGGCAGGCTGGCCCGGCCATCACTAGAATTTCCGGCACCGCCTGCCCACCGTACAAGGCTCACCCATGACCTCTGTCAACCCGCGCCGCGGCTATGTTCTGGGCCTTTGCGCCTACAGCATCTGGGGCCTTTTTCCGCTCTATTTCAAGGCCGTGGAGCAGATACCGGCGCCAGAGATAGTGGTGCACCGGGCGCTCTGGTCGGCCCTGTTCGGCGCCGCGCTGCTGGCCCTGTGGCGCCATCGCGGCTGGTGGCGCGAGCTGCGCGCCGAGCCGCGGCGCATCGCCGTGCTGGGGATCTGCGGCGCGCTGATCGCGAGCAACTGGCTGATCTATGTCTGGGCCGTGAACCACGAGCGGATGCTCGAGGCCAGCCTGGGCTACTACATCAATCCGCTGGTCAATGTGCTGCTCGGGCTGCTGATCCTCGGCGAGCGCCTGCGGCGTATGCAGTGGCTGGCGGTAGGTCTAGCGGCGGCGGGCGTGGCGCAGCAGGTGTGGCAGCTGGGCAGCCTGCCCTGGGTGTCCCTGGCGCTGGCCCTGAGCTTCGGCTGCTATGGCCTGATCCGCAAGCAGGCGCCGGTCGCCGCCCTGCCCGGGCTGGTGGTGGAGACCTGGCTGTTGCTGCCGCTGGCGCTCGGCTGGCTGCTGCTGCATCCGGCCTCGGCCACCGGCCAGGCGGCGTTCTGGAGTACGCCCGAGGCGCTCTGGCTGGTCGCCGCCGGGCCCATCACCCTGGTGCCGCTGATCTGCTTCAATGCCGCGGCGCGGCACCTGCCCTATGCCAGCCTGGGCTTTCTGCAGTACATCGCTCCGACCCTGGTGCTGCTGCTGGCGGTGCTGGTGTACGAGGAGCCACTGCCGCCCAGCGCGCTGCTGGCCTTCGTCTTCATCTGGGCGGGCCTGGCCCTGTTCAGCCTGGATGCCTGGCTGACCCTGCGCGGCCGCTACCGCTGATCAGAAAAGCAGCAGCCCGACGCAGCCCGCGCGACACCTGGCCTGCAGCCAGGCATCCCGAGCTTATCCACAGAGGCGTCCCCGATCATTGTGCACAAGCCATTGAACATGCTTATTTTTCGATCATGACGCGGAACGCCACCAGGCACTAGCGCGGGCCACAGCCCTCCCCAGCTTATCCACAGCGATACCCACGCAAGCACGGGATAACGCCGGCGCCCCGGCCGGAGCTAGGTGTCGGTGCGCAGATCCAGCTCGACCATCAGCTCGTCGGCCAGGGTCTCCAGCTTGCCCTGCAACACCTCCAGGCCCAGGGCCTGGGGCACCGCCAGCAGTGCCTTGGCATGGAACAGCAGCTCGCTGCTCATAGGCGCCGGCGTGACCTCGGTGACCAGGCTTTCCACGTTGACCCCGTGCTCGGCGAGCAGGCGGGTGATGTCGCGCACTATGCCGGGTCGGTCGTTGCCGACCAGATCCAGCGCGATCGGCTTGCAGCGCCCGCTCGGCTCGACGCCGCTCTCGGCCAGCAGCACGCGCAGACCCTGGGCATCCAGCGCCTGCAGGGCGGCGACCAGTTCGCTGCGCGACTCCGGCGGCACCGCCAGACGCAGGATGCCGGCGAACTGCCCGGCCATGCGCGACATGCGACTCTCCAGCCAGTTGCCGCCGTGCGCGGCCACGCACTGGGCGAGCCGCTCGACCAGCCCGGGCTGATCCTGGGCAATGACCGTAAGTACCAGATGATCCATGGCCAACCTCTCAGTTGCTATTGGGTGAATGACGAGTGCCGCTCGCCCCTTCCTGGCGCGGCGCTGGCAGGCTCAGCCAGTATGTATGGAAGACTTCGTCACGCACATAGCCCTGGCGCCGGTAGAGCGCCTGGGCGGCGTGATTGTCCCTGGCGGTCTGCAACTGCAGCGCGCAGGCCCCATTCGCCTCGGCATGGATCCGCGCCGCCTGCATCAGCGCCTCGCCGCAGCCCTGGCGGCGCGCCGACGCGCAAACATAGAGGTCGTTGAGCAGCCAAAGCGGGCGCAGGGCCAGCGAATCGAGCAGCGGATAGAGCTGGACGAAGCCCTGGGCGCGGCCGTCGACGGCGCGCGCCAGCAAGATGACCGAATCGCCACGGGCCAGGCGCTGGGCGAGAAATGCGCGCACCTGCGCGGCAGGCTTCTGCGCCCGGTAGAAGCGCAGATAGGCGGCGAACAGCGGCAGCAGCTCATCGAGATCGGCCGATGTGGCCACCTGTATGGGCATCGGAAAATTCCAGCAAGAACGTCGTCGCAGTATAGGCCTTCCACCACCTCGGGCGGGCCCGCGGCCGCCCGGCCCGTGCGGCCTGAGCGGGGTAGCGCAGCGGCTCGCGGGACGACGCGCGCCCGCTGATTTTCCGCCAATCTTCCTGTAGTATGCCGCGCCTCGGACTACAAGACGTAAACCCCCGGTTCCAGGCGGCTACCGCGTAGCGCTGGCGAGCCGAGCAGAGTGAGGCAAGTGATGACTGAACGCGTTCAAGTCGGTGGCCTGCAGGTCGCCAAAGTGCTGTTCGACTTCGTGAACAACGAGGCCATCCCCGGAACCGGCATCACTGCCGAAGCCTTCTGGGCAGGCGCCGAAGGCGTGATCAACGACCTGGCGCCGAAGAACCGCGCCCTGCTCGCCAAGCGCGACCAGCTGCAGGCGCAGATCGATGCCTGGCACCAGGCCCGCGCCGGCCAGGCCCATGACGCGGCTGCCTACAAGGCTTTCCTCGAGGAAATCGGCTACCTGCTGCCGGAGCCGGAAGACTTCCAGGCCACCACCGCCAACGTCGACGAAGAAATCGCCCGTCTGGCCGGCCCGCAGCTGGTGGTGCCGGTGATGAACGCCCGCTTCGCCCTGAACGCCTCCAATGCCCGCTGGGGCTCGCTGTACGATGCCCTCTACGGCACCGACGTGATCAGCGAAGAAGGCGGCGCCGAGAAGGGCCGTGGCTACAACAAGGTCCGCGGCGACAAGGTCATCGCCTTCGCCCGCGCCTTCCTCGACGAGGCCGCGCCGCTGGCCGCCGACTCCCATGTCAATGCCACCCGCTACCACGTGGAAGACGGCACCCTGCTGGTGGAGCTCAAGGACGGCAGCACCACCGGCCTGAAGGACGCCCGCCAGCTGGTCGGCTTCCAGGGCGACGCCCACGCGCCCATCGCCGTGCTGCTCAAGCACAACGGCCTGCATTTCG
>JBFHKK010000299.1:0-3975 GCA_041595475.1 Pseudomonas sp.
CGCCGAGGTCGAGCTCAAGGATCTCTACACCGGTGGTCGGCTGACCTTCGAATTCCAGCGTACCCTCAGTCGCTTGCTGGAAATGCAGTCCCACGAGTTCCTGTCGCGCCCGCATCGGCCTTAGCCCTTGGCGCGAAGGCGGCGTCTTTCAGTTGTCTGTCGCTGTGGCTGTTGCAAGCGTTTTGATAGTAGCCCACCAAAAAAGCCATCTGAGGCGTCCTTGGCTGGCGGCATCTAAGATCCATTGCCGTCCTTCTGCTGAAACTGCCTTCGATACTGGTTGGGTGACAGGCTGGTGTGCTGGCGGAACAGGCGGGCGAAGAAGCTGGCATCGTCGTAGCCGACTTCATAGCTGATGGTCTTGATGCTCTTGCGCGTGGCGCTGAGCAGGCCCTTCGCGGTTTCGATGCGCAGGCGTTGCAGATAGTGCAGGGGCTTGTCGCCGGTCGCGCCCTGAAAGCGGCGCATAAAGTTGCGAATGCTCATGCCATGCTCGCGGGCGACATCCTCGAAACGAAATTTGTCGGCGAAATGCTCTTCCAGCCAGCGCTGAACCTGCAGGATGACCAGGTCCTGATGCAACTTCTGGCCGCCGAAGCCAATGCGTCCGGGGGTGTAGCTGCGTTGGGCTTCGTAGAGAATGTCGCGGGCTACGCCGCGCGCCACGCCGGCGCCGCAGAAGCGCTCGATCAGGTAGATATAGAGATCGCAGGCCGAGGTCACGCCGCCGGCGCAGTAGAGGTTGTCGGCGTCGGACAGGTGCTTGTCAGGATTGAGCAGCACCCGCGGAAAGCGCTCGGCGAATTCGCCGAGAAAGCGCCAGTAGGTGGTCGCCTCCTTGCCATCGAGCAGGCCCGCTTCGGCCATCCAGAAAACCCCGGTGGCCTCGCCGCAGATGGCGCTGCCCGCGGCATGGCGTTGCCGCAGCCATTCGACGATGCCCGGGTGGCGTTGGCGCAAGGCGTCGAAGTCGCCCCAGAAGGCCGGCAGTATGATCAGGTCGGCGTCGGTCAGGGCGCCGTCGACCGGCACCATCACCTCGCTGAAGCTGCGCACCGGCGCGCCGTCGGGGCTGACCAGGTGAATCTCGAAGGTCGGCGTCAAGCCCAGGCCTTGCTGCTTGCCGAAGCGCAAGCTGGCCATATGGAAGAAATCCTTGGCCTGCATCAGCGTCGAGGCGAAGACGCCCTCGGTGGCGAGAATGCTCACGCGTTTGAGAGGGGCGGGCGGCTGGACTTGCATGGTGTGGCTCTTATAGTGGCTATGTGGACAAATGCTGGCTGAAGCGTCTTATTTTTTGGCGCTTGTGTCCAGTGCGACCAAGCGTTTGCTTGGCTACAGTCGGCTTTATCACTCATCCGAACCCCCGTGCAGGTGCCGCCATGATCGCCAGAACCCTCTTCACGCCGGACCATGAGCTGTTTCGCGACAGCGTGCGCAAGTTTCTCGAGCGCGAGGCGGTGCCCTTCCATGGTCAGTGGGAGAAGGACGGTCACATCGATCGGCAGCTCTGGAACAAGGCGGGAGAGGCGGGCATGCTCTGCTCGCATATTCCCGAGCAGTACGGCGGCATGGGCGTCGATTTCCTCTACAGCGCCGTGGTGATCGAGGAGATCGCGCGCCTGGGGCTGTCCGGTATCGGCTTTTCCCTGCATTCGGACATAGTCGCCCCCTATCTCCTCCACTACGGCAGCGAGGCGCAGAAGCAGCGCTATCTGCCCAAGCTGGTGTCCGGCGAGCTGGTCAGCGCCATCGCCATGACCGAGCCCGGGGCCGGTTCCGATCTGCAAGGGGTCAAGACCAGCGCGGTGCTGGATGGCGACCACTACGTCATCAACGGCTCCAAGACCTTCATCACCAATGGCTGGCTGGCCGACCTGGTGATAGTGGTGGCCAAGACCGATCCCAAGGCCGGCGCCAAAGGCACCAGTCTGTTCCTGGTCGAGGCCGATACCCCGGGCTTCTCCAGGGGCAAGCGTCTGGAGAAGGTCGGCATGAAGGCCCAGGACACCTCCGAGCTGTTCTTTCAGGATGTGCGCGTACCCAGGGAGAACCTGCTCGGCCAGGCCGGCATGGGCTTCGCCTATTTGATGCAGGAGCTGCCCCAGGAGCGTCTTACCGTGGGGGTCATGGCCCTGGCGTCGGCCGAGGCGGCCCTGCAGTGGACCCTGGACTACACCCGCCAGCGCAAGGCCTTCGGTCAGGCCATTGCCGAGTTCCAGAACACGCGCTTCAAATTGGCGGAAATGGCGACCGAGATTCAGATCGGGCGGGTGTTCGTCGACCGCTGCCTGGAGCTTCACCTGCAGGGGCAGCTGGATGTGCCGACCGCGGCCATGCTCAAGTACTGGGGCACCGATCTGCAGGGCAAGGTACTCGACGAGTGCGTGCAGCTGCACGGCGGCTACGGCTATATGTGGGAATATCCGGTGGCGCGCGCCTGGGCCGATGCCCGGGTGCAACGCATCTACGCCGGCACCAACGAGATCATGAAGGAAATCATCGCTCGCGCACTCTAGCGAATGGCGTTGTTGCCGAAGCTCGCCCCGAGGTTCGGTCTTCTTGTGCGCTGAGGCGCTAAGCGGGTTGCTATTTCTGCGGCAATCGGCATAATCTCGCGGCCTTCTTGGCGGGGATGCCTAGCTCGCCGAGATGGAAGGTGGGGATGCCTAGCCCACCGAGCCCCTAGCCGTAGCGGACGCGCTGACCCGAGCCCCCGATAGCGTCTGTTTCCGGCCGTCTTTGACTTGTCAAAGCAAGCACTATTCAGTAAGATCCGCCGTCTTATTTTCAGGGCGGCCCCTGAGGCTATAGCGAATGAAGACTTTTACTGCAAAACCGGAAACTGTTAAGCGCGACTGGTATGTCGTCGACGCTGCGGGTCAGACCCTGGGTCGTCTGGCCACCGAAATCGCCAGCCGTCTGCGTGGCAAGCACAAGCCTGAATACACTCCGCACGTGGATACCGGCGACTACATCGTCGTGATCAACGCCGAGCAGGTGCGTGTGACCGGTGCCAAGACCACCGACAAGATGTACTACTCTCACTCCGGTTTCCCGGGCGGCATCAAGGAAATCAGCTTCGAGAAGCTGATCGCCAAGGCGCCTGAGCGCGTGATCGAGACCGCGGTCAAAGGCATGCTGCCGAAGAATCCGCTGGGTCGCGACATGTATCGTAAGCTGAAGGTGTACAAGGGTGCCGCTCACCCGCACACTGCCCAGCAGCCCCAAGAACTGAAGATTTAACGGAATAGTTCATTATGTCGGCGACTCAAAACTACGGCACTGGCCGTCGCAAGACTGCAACCGCTCGCGTGTTCCTGCGCCCGGGCACTGGCAGCATCTCCATCAACAATCGCACCCTGGACACCTTCTTCGGTCGTGAAACCGCCCGCATGGTGGTTCGCCAGCCGCTGGAGCTGACCCAGACCAGCGAGAAGTTCGATATTTTCGTCACCGTGGTCGGTGGTGGCGTGAGTGGTCAGGCCGGCGCGATCCGTCATGGCATCACCCGCGCCCTGATCGAGTACGATGAAACCCTGCGCAGCTCCCTGCGTAAGGCCGGTTTCGTCACTCGCGACGCCCGTGAAGTCGAGCGTAAGAAGGTCGGTCTGCGCAAGGCGCGTAAGCGTCCGCAGTACTCCAAGCGTTAATTCGCTTTCTGCGTTCAAGAACGCCCAGTTTCCCTCAGGAACTGGGCGTTTTTTATGGCTGTCGATCGCCGCTGCGGCATCATGCCGCACTCGCCAAGCCCGCGTCCTGCAAGGAGTTCAGGGGCGCGCGACGGGGTAATTACCTTGTCAGAAAAGGGGCTTTTCTTTACCATTTGGCGAATTTTTTGCGCTATCCGATTTTTACCTAGTAGAGGCCTGAACCACAGGCCACAAAGCTGATGGGAGACGACTGAATGAGCAATGACGGCGTGAATGCAGGCCGGCGTCGCTTCTTGGTGGCGGCCACCTCCGTGGTGGGTGC
>JBFHKK010000300.1:0-3951 GCA_041595475.1 Pseudomonas sp.
CTCGTGGTTGAGCAGAAAATCGAACACCGCCCCCTGGTCGGCATGGTGGATCCAGGGCAACCACTGGGGGCCGACACCGAGGCGGCCGCCGAGGCCGAACTTGAACGGCAAGAGCAGGCGCTGCAGCATGCCGCCGCCTTCGGCCAGCACCAGCCCGGTGCGCACCAGCACCACGCGAAGCCCCAATTTCGCGGCGCGCAGCGCGGTTTCTTCCCAGGCGCCGCACAGTTGCGCAGCGAAATCCTCGGCCACCGGCGGGCTGTCCTCGTGCAACTCGCGCTCGCCGCCATCGCCGTAGTAGCCCACCGCCGAGCCGGAAATCAGCACCGCAGGCCGCTGCCGGCGCTCGCCCAGCCAGGCCAACAGCTGCTCGGTCAGGCCGATCCGGCTGGCCCACAGCAGCTTCTTGCGCGCCCGCGTCCAGTGCCGGTCGGCAATGGGTGCGCCGGCCAGGTTGACGATGGCATCGAGGGCTTCCTCGCCCAGTTCGTCGAGCCGCCCTATCCCCCGCACGGCGTCGCCGCAGAGGCTGCGCACCTCCTGCGGTCGACGACTCCAAACCGTTAACTGGTGACCCTGCTCGAGCCAGTGACGACACAGTGCCCGCCCGATCAGGCCGGTCCCGCCGGTCAGCAATATATGCATGGCAGCTTCCTCGCAGAGCGCAACTCAGCGGCCCCGCTCCAGTCTCAATGATGAAACGGGTTTGCTAAGGCAATCCCGGCCCGGTCGTCTTAAATATAGGAATATGGGGTTGAAAACGCTCACAACTATACACAAAAATGCTTATGTATAACTTTTGTCTAAAGCATGACGCTTTAGCAGATGAGGTAGATCATGACCGCTAGCCCTCCCATCGCCATCATCGGCACCGGCATCGCCGGGCTCTCGGCCGCCCAGGCCCTGCATGCGGCGGGACAGCAGATCCAGCTGTTCGACAAGAGCCGCGGCAGCGGCGGGCGCATGGCCAGCAAGCGCAGCGACGCCGGCGCCCTGGACCTGGGCGCGCAGTACTTCACCGCACGCGACCGCCGCTTCGTCGAAGCCGTGCAGCAATGGCAGGCGCGCGGCTGGGTCAGCGAATGGCAGCCCAACCTCTACCACTACGGCAACGGCTGCCTGAGCGCCTCGCCCGACGAGCAGATGCGCTGGGTCGGCATCCCGCGCATGAGCGCCATCACCCGTGCCCTGCTCGGCGCCTTGCCGGTGCAGTTCTCCTGCCGCATCACCGAGGTTTTCCGCGGCGAGCGGCACTGGCACCTGCAGGATGCCGAAGGCCGCAGCCACGGCCCCTTCAGCCATGTCTTGATCGCCACTCCGGCGCCCCAGGCCAGCACCCTGCTGGCCGCCGCGCCCAAGCTGGCCTCGGCCGCCGCCAGCGTGCCCATGGAGCCGACCTGGGCGGTCGCCCTGGCCTTCGAGCAGCCGCTGGACAGCCAGGTCGAGGGCTGCTTCGTGCGCGACAGTGCCCTCGACTGGGTGGCGCGCAACCGCAGCAAGCCGGGCCGCGACATCGCTCTGGACACCTGGGTCCTGCATGCGACCAGCCCATGGAGCAAGCAGCACCTGGATCTGGACAAGGAACGGGTGATCGAGCAGCTGCATGGCGCCTTCGCCGAGATGATCGGCTGTGCCGTGCCGGCGCCGAGCTTCAGCCTGGCCCACCGCTGGCTCTATGCCCGCCCCGTGACCGCCCACCAGTGGGGCGTGCTCGCCGACGCCCACCTGGGCCTCTATGCCTGCGGCGACTGGTGTCTGTCCGGGCGGGTCGAGGGCGCCTGGCTGAGCGGCCAGGAGGCGGCGCGCAAGTTGCTCGAACACCTGCAATGAGCGCCGCGGCAGGCAAGGCGGCGCGCCACCGGATCAACCCACGCAAGCTGCTGCTGTCGAAGTGGACCGCACTGCGACCAATTGACCGAGAGCGCCACTTTCTGGTCAGCGAGCTGTTCTGCGACGAATTCGGCACTGTACTCGAGGTCGAACTGCAGGCGGTGCTCAGCCGCCGCTGCCAGCGCCTCGACTGGCATGAACTGCAGGACGCCAGCCGCTGGCTGATGGGCTGGCGGCGCTAGCCGCCAGCCGCATCGAACGTCGCATCCAGCAGCGGCCGCAGGGCATCGGCCAGCAGCGGCGCCAGCGCCAAGCTGTTGCTCGGGTGGGCGACACTGTCGCTGCTCCAGACCCGGCCGACACCGGCCGCCTCTATCACCGCCAGGGCATCGCCGGCAAACAGGCCGTGGGTCACGGCCACATCCACCGAGGCGGCGCCGGCGGCCAGCAGCTGCTCGGCGGCACCTGCCAGAGTCCGTCCGGAGCTGGCGACATCGTCGAGCAGGGCCACCTGACGACCGCGCACCTGAACAGCCGGCAGTTCGATCTCGACCTCACGATCGCCGCGCCGCTGCTTGGCGCAGACCCCGTGCTCCAGACCGGCGACCGCGGCGGCCGCCTCTATCCACTGCGCCGACTCGGCATCCGGGCCGATCAACAGCGGCTGCTGCAGGCGCTCGGCCAGCAGGCGGCCGAGCAGCGGCGCCGCGGACAGGGCGACGGCCGCCTGCAGCGGCACCGCCTCGGACAGCCGCGCGATGCGGTGCAGATGCGGATCCACCGTCACCAGGGCGTCGAAATGCCGGGCGATAAAGGCGCCTATCACCTTCTGACTGACCACCTCGCCCGGGGCGAAGGCCATGTCCTGGCGCATGTAGGCCAGATAGGGCGCCACCAGCAGCAGCCGACGCGCGCCCAGGCTGCGCGCCTGCTCGGCCACCAGCAGCAGCTCGATCAGCTTCTCGTTGGGCCGGTCGAGGCTGCGGTAGATGAGCAGCTGCGCCGGCAGCGTCTGCCCCGCGACCAGCGGCAGGCGCAGGCGCAACTCCTGGTCGGGAAAGCGGTGCCGTTCGATGCAGGCCGCGGCCATGTCCAGGGCCTGGGCCAGGCGCAGCGCCGGCGCGCGCTCGTCCTCGAAATACAGCAACAGACTGTCCATCAGAACTCCCCATACAGGGGCGCGACCTGCTCGGCACTGCCCAGGCTGAAACCGCTGTCGCGGTTGCAGGCCTCGCGGGCGAACTGCAGGTCGGCCGGATAGGCCGCATAGACGCGGTACAGGGGCTCGCCAGCCTCGACCGGCTCGCCCAGCTTGCGCAGCAGATCGACCCCGGCGCCGGGCACCTTGGGCGCCCCGGCCAGGCGTGCGATCTGCGCCAGATGCAGGTTGTCGATGGCGCTGACCAGCGCCGTGCGCGGCGCCTGGACCTCGAAATGCAGCGGCGCCAGTGGCGGCTGCTGCTCGTCGAACGGCCGCGCACCCTGGGCCTGGATGATGGCGCGCATCTTGGCCAGGGCGCGGCCGGAGTCGAGGATGTCGCGGGCGATCGCGTAGCCGTCGCCGCCGCGCACATCCGGATCGAACTCCAGCACCCGCCCGGCCAGGCGCAGGGCCTTCTGCCGCAAGTCGTTGGGCGCCGCCGGATCATTGCGCAGCACCGCCAGCACGTCGCGCGCCTCCAGCACCGGACCGATGCCGTTGCCGATCGGCTGGCGGCCGTCGCTGATCACCACATCGATGGCCAGGCCCATGCGCCCGGCCACGTATTCGAACAGCCTGCGCAGCTTCTGCGCCTCGGGCATCGAGCGCACCTTGGCACTGGGCCCGACTGGGATGTCCAGCAACAGGTGGCTGGAGCCGGCGGCGACCTTCTTCGACAGGATGGAGGCGACCATCTGCCCCGGCGAATCCAGCGACAGCGGCCGTTCCACCGCGATCAGCACGTCGTCGGCCGGCGACAGGTCGCTGCTGCCGCCCCAGGCCTGGCAGCCGCGCAGTTCCCGGACGATCTCCGCCAGGCGGGCGAACGGCAACTCCACGTCCGCCAGCACCGCCATGGTGTCGGCGGTGCCGGCCGGCGAGGTGATGGCCCGCGAGCTGGTCTTGGGACAGAGCATGCC
>JBFHKK010000301.1:0-3936 GCA_041595475.1 Pseudomonas sp.
GGTCCAGAACCCGGTAGTAGCGACCGGCTACGATGGCCGTATGATTCCGGAAACCGCCACCGGCATCTTCCTCAGCAGCGATGAAATCGAGGGGCTGAATCTCGATGCCGGCCACATCACTGCCATGAACAATTTCGGCAGTACCAATTCCGACGACGAGTTGCTGATTCAATACGAGAGCAATGTCGGTAACAGCCTGGATTGGATTGGCGCCAACTACGCCGCCAACGACGACTTGAGCCTGAGTCTGTATGCCTCGGAAGTCGAAGATACCTGGCATCGCTACTACGCCAATACCAATTACAACATCCCCTTCAGCGACAGTAATGCGCTGAACTTCGATTTCAACATCTACCGCACCATGGACGCCGGCAAAGCGGTTAACGGTGACATCAACAACACGACCTGGTCGCTGGCCTCCAAGTACAGCTTCGGTGCGCATGCCGTGTCGCTGTCGTTCCAGAAGGTCGATAGCAACGATGTGTTCGACTACATCGGCTTCAACGCCATCTACCTGGCCAACTCGCTGCAAAAATCCGACTTCAACTCGCCACATGAAGAGTCGTGGCAGGCCCGTTACGACCTGAACATGGCCGACTATGGGGTACCGGGGCTGACCCTGATGGCCCGCTATGTGCGCGGCGACAACATCGATTACTCCCAGGCCGATGCGCTAAGCGGCTTCCGCAATGTGAGCGGTACTAACGAGAAGCACTGGGAGCGCGACCTGGAGGCCAAGTACGTGGTCCAGGACGGCGCGGCCAAGGATCTGTCGCTGCGGGTGCGCCACGCGGTGCATCGCGGCTCCTCCAATCAACTGGACGGCGACGTCAATGAAGTGCGGGTGATTCTCGAGTACCCGCTGAATGTCCTCTAAATCGGCAAGCTGACGCGCTCGCGCGTCTTGCCACCCGTTCGGGGCTGCCGCTATGCAGCCCCGTTTTCTTTCTGCGCTGCGGCGCGCCCTCTTCAACCGCGCATGCGCGCTCGGCACCTCACGGCGACTGGCAAGCCGGCGGCGATCTAGTACTATCGCGCCAGCCGATCGGCTGAGCCCAATTCAGCCTAAAAGCACCCCGCCTTCGCCAGCCGAGCCACCTCCATGTACCAGCAAGAACTGCTCTACGGCTTCAACAGTTTCGCCATCACCGCCGTCCTCTTCGTCGCGATCATCCTGTTCAACGAGTTCGGTTTCCGCCTCGGCCGCTATGTACAGAAGCACACCGACGACGAGGTCAAGGAGCTGACCGGTTCGGTGCAGGGCAGCATCCTCGGCCTCCTGGCGCTACTGCTGGGCTTTACCTTCAGCATGTCGATGCAGCGCTACGACGACCGCAACCAGGCGCTGATCGAGGAAGCCAACGCCATCGGCACCACCCTGCTGCGGGTGCAACTGCTGCCCGAACAACAGCAGCCGCGGATGGGCGAACTGATGCGCCAGTACGTCGACCTGCGCATCACCCTCGGCGGCATCGATCTGACCAAGCAGGCCGAGCGCGAGGGCTACAACCAACGGATCAAGGCGCTGCAGGGCCAGCTCTGGGAACTGGCGGTGCAGGCGACCAGCGAGGATCCGCGCCCGGTCACCAGCGGCGCCTTCGTCGCCGCCCTGAACCAGATGATCGACAGCCAGGGCCAGCGCCATGCCCTGCTGCAGATGCATGTGCCCGAGGTGGTGTTGCTGCTGCTGTTCGTGGTGTTCATCGCCTCGGTCGGCATCCTCGGCTACTCCAGCGGCCTGAGCGGCAGGCGCATCGTGGTGCCGACGGTGCTGGTGTCGCTGCTGATCGCCCTGATCGTGTTCATCATCATCGACCTGGACCGGCCCAAGCGCGGCCTGATCCAGGTCGACCAGAGCATGCTGCAGGAACTGCGCAATGCCATCCGCTAGGCGCCGCCGGCAAAGGCGCGCGGCGCCCGGATGCGCCTCGAGTGATCGGCGCTTGTGATAGCCGCCGGCCGCCGGTAACGTGGCGGCTTTCGCCCGGAGCGCCCGCCATGCCCGTACGCCCTCTTCTCGTCCTCGCCCTGCTGCCGCTGTTCGCCGGCTGCCAGCTGTTCAGTGACAAAGCGGTCGAAGAGGCGGGCCCGCAGATGCGCGTGCAGGGTCAGTTGAGCCGGGTGGCCGGGCAGTGGCTGCTGCGCCCCTGCCAGGAAAAGCAGCGCCTGGTTATCAACGACAGCGGCGCCACCGGCATCAGCCGCGAGGCCGCCGAACTGCTCAGCCAAGGGCCCGGGCCGCTGTTCGCCGATGTGCGCGGACGCCTGCACGAACTGCCCAACGGCGCGGTCGGCGGCCAGCTGCGCCTGGACCGCGTCTACCGCCTGCAGCGCGAAGGCGCCGGCTGCGACGACCCCCAGTTCAAGCGCGTCTCGCTGGTCGCCCAGGGCCAGGAACCCAGCTGGCGGGTGGTGGTGAGCAACCGCGGCCTGATGCTCGAACGCCCCGGCCAGGCGCCTCTGGCCCTGCCCTACCTGGAAGAGCAACTGCCCGAGGGCCGACTCAACCTGACCAGCGAGGCCAACGGCCGGCGCCTGGAGCTCTGGGCCGCACCGCAGCACTGCGTCGATGCCATGAGCGGCGCCCTGCACCACCTGTCGACCGAGTTGCGCCTGGACGGCCAGGTGCTGCGCGGCTGCGGCTACTACGGCGGCGCGCGCAGCGACTGAGCAGACACCGCCCCGTCATACCCCTACACAGTTTGCCTCGGCAGCCGCGCCGGCCTCTCCTAAGCTGAAGCCTATAAGACAGAGAAAGGGGGAAGGGCTCATGCTACGCATCGCAATCAATGGCTACGGACGCATAGGGCGCGCCGTGCTGCGCGCCCTCATCGAACGGCAACTGGAACAGCGCATTCACCTGGTCGCGATCAACGATCTGGGCGACCACCCGACCCTGGTGCACCTGACCCGCTTCGACTCCACCTTCGGCCGCTTTCCCGGCCAGGTCAGCCTGCACGGGGATTCCATGCAGGTGAACCAGCAGTCGATCCACCTACTGCGCGAGCGCGAGGCTGCGCAGTTGCCCTGGGACCGCCTGGGCATCGACCTGGTGCTGGAATGCTCGGGCAAGTTCAAGCAGCGCGCCCAGGTCGAACAGCACCTCACCGCCGGCGCGCCGCGGGTGCTGCTATCGCACCCGCTGGAGAGCGCCGACCTCAACGTGGTCTACGGGGTCAACCACGAGCTGCTCGGCAGTCAGCAGATCGTCTCCAACGCCTCCTGCACCACCAACTGCCTGGCGCCGCTGGCCATGGTCCTGCACCAGGCGGTGGGCATCCGCCAGGGCCTGGTCAACACCGTGCACGCCTACACCAACGACCAGAACCTGCTGGACAAGCCTCACGCCGACCTCTATCGGGCGCGCGCCGCCGCCCTCTCGATGATCCCCACCAGCACGGGTGCGGCCAAGACCATCGGCCTGGTGCTGCCGGAGCTGGCCGGCCGTCTGGACGGCCTCTCGGTGCGGGTGCCGACCGCCACCGTGTCCCTGCTCGACCTGAGCTTCGTCGCCGAGCGCCCGACCAGCCGCGAGGCGATCAACGCCGCGCTGTTCGAGGGCGCCCAACGGCTGCCGGCCGGGGTCATGGAGTGCAACGAGCTGCCGCTGGTCTCCAGCGACTTTCGCGGCTATCCGGTGTCCTGCATCGCCGACCTGGCGCAGACCCGGGTGCAGGGCGAACTGGTCAAGGTGCTGGCCTGGTACGACAACGAATGGGCCTTCGCCAACCGCATGCTCGACGTGGTGCTGGCCTGGCTCAGGCCCTGAGACCCAGCCCGCAGCCACGGACGCCCGCCCGGCAGTGCCCGGCGCGGGTGCGTTCGCGGCTATAATCGGCGCCTTCTCCAAGCTGCCGGGTTGCCTCCGGCCCTGATCCTGGATGGCCCCATGCTGCGCATCACCGAACTCAAGCTGCCCCTCGACCACCCCGAAGA
>JBFHKK010000302.1:0-3922 GCA_041595475.1 Pseudomonas sp.
GTATAAGGCTTACGCTGTTGTTCTTGTGGTGCTGTCGGCGCCCGGCGGCGCCGCTCCGGATCAGGGGCGGCAAGGCCCGATGGCGTCACAGTACGCACAGGCGGACGCGGGAAAACGCACTAGAACGACCAGCAATTGAACCAAAGCGACGAGCTTGGTTGCACAGCACCCCGCATTGGCCTTTAGTGGGCCTCTTGCCCGATGAGCTTCGCCATGCCCCTGACCTTCTGCTTTCTGCTGCTCCCTAACTTTTCCATGATGGGCCTGATGGCGGCCATCGAGCCCCTGCGCGCGGCCAACCGCTTCTGTCCCGAGGCCTACGCCTGGCGCCTGCTGAGCGTGGACGGCGAGGCGGTGCCGGCGAGCAACGGCATGTCGCTGAATGTCGAGGCCGGCCTGGAGTTGCCGGCGGCCGTCGACGGCCTCTTCGTGGTCGCCGGCTACGAGCCGCTGCGGCACTACGACAGCCACCTGGGCCACTGGCTGCGCCGCGCCGAGCGCGACACCGGGCTGCTCGGCGGCATCGACACCGGCAGCTTCGTGCTGGCCGAGGCCGGGCTGTTCGCCGGGCAGAGCCTGACCCTGCACTGGGAAGCGATAGAGGCATTCAAGGAACGCTATCCGGCCCTCAAGGTGACCCAGGAGCTGTTCGAGATCGACGGCCGACGCATCACCAGCGCCGGCGGCACCGCCAGCCTCGACCTGATGCTCTCGCTGATCGGCCGCGAGCATGGCGAGGCCCTGGCGCTGCAGGTATCCGAACAGTTCGTGCTGGGGCGCATCCGCGCGCAGCAGGACCACCAGCGCATGCAGATCGCCAGCCGGTATGAGGTGCACAACAAGAAACTGGTGCAGGTGATCGGCGCCATGGAGCGCCACAGCGAGGAGCCCCTCAGCACCCAGGCCCTGGCCGAGCTGATCGGCGTCACCCCGCGGCAGCTGGAGCGGCTGTTTCGCCATCACCTGAACGACACCCCGTCGAATTTCTACCTCGGCCTGCGCCTGGACAAGGCCCGCCAACTGCTGCGCCAGACCGACATGAGCGTGCTGGAAGTGGGCCTGGCCTGCGGCTTCGAATCGGCCTCCTATTTCTCACGTTGCTACCGCGCCCGCTTCGCCACCTGCCCCAGCCAGGACCGCCACGAACGCCCGCAGACGGCACGCCCGGCCAGGGCCGACTAGACTCAAGAGTCCGGCAGCCGGCGCCCGCCGCGGCTCCTCGCGACATATCCGTGCGCGACCGGGCCTTGACGCTTTCGACAATACCACAGTCGTTTTTGCACCGGGGCGCCCCGCCCCCCAGGGATATGCTGCCTCCAAAGCGCCGGCAGAAGATTCGGCGCATGGACACGAGGGTAATGCCTGATGAGCCCAGCTGAATTGCACGCCGACAGCATCGTCATCGACGGTCTGATCATCGCCAAGTGGAACCGCGAACTCTTCGAGGACATGCGCAAGGGCGGCCTGAGCGCGGCCAACTGCACGGTATCGGTGTGGGAGGGCTTCCAAGCCACGGTCAACAACATCGCCGCCAGCAACAAGCTGATCCGCGAGAACAGCGACCTGGTGATCCCGGTGCGCAGCACCGCCGACATCCACGCGGCCAAGGCCCAGGGCAAGACCGGGATCATCTACGGCTTCCAGAACGCCCACGCCTTCGAGGACCAGATCGGCTACGTCGAGGTGTTCAAGCAGCTCGGCGTGGGCATCGTGCAGATGTGCTACAACACCCAGAACCTGATCGGCACCGGCTGCTACGAGCGCGACGGCGGCCTGTCCGGCTTCGGCCGCGAGATCGTCGCCGAGATGAACCGGGTCGGCATCATGTGCGACCTGTCCCACGTCGGCAGCAAGACCAGCGAGGAAGTCATCCTCGAGTCGAAGAAGCCGGTCTGCTACTCCCACTGCCTGCCCTCGGGCCTGAAGGAACACCCGCGCAACAAGTCCGACGAGGAGCTGAAGTTCATCGCCGACCACGGCGGCTTCATCGGCGTGACCATGTTCGCGCCCTTCCTGGCCAAGGGCATCGACTCGACCATCGACGACTACGCCGAGGCCATCGAGTACGTGATGAACATCGCCGGCGAGGATGCCATCGGCATCGGCACCGACTTCACCCAGGGTCACGGTAAGGACTTCTTCGAGTACCTGACCCACGACAAGGGCTACGCCCGCCGCCTGACCAACTTCGGCAAGATCGTCAACCCGCTGGGCATCCGCACCGTCGGCGAGTTCCCCAATCTGACCGAGACCCTGCTCAAGCGCGGCATGCCCGAGCGCACCGTGCGCAAGGTCATGGGCGAGAACTGGGTACGGGTGCTCAAGGACGTCTGGGGCGAGTAAGCCCGGCACCATTTTTTCAGCCGGGACGGCCGCCAGCCGGCGCCCCGCCACCAATCGAATTCTGGAGTTAGCACTGATGGCAACACATGCCCCCGAAATGCCCATCGAAGTCGACAGCGAAACCGGCGTCTGGACCACAGACGCGCTGCCGATGCTCTACGTGCCGCGGCACTTCTTCGTCAACAACCACATCGGCATCGAGGAAGTGCTGGGCGCCGAAGCCTATGCCGAGATCCTCTACAAGGCCGGCTACAAGTCCGCCTGGCACTGGTGCGAGAAGGAAGCCGAATGCCATGGCCTGTCCGGCGTGGCGGTGTTCGAGCACTACATGAAGCGCCTGTCGCAGCGCGGCTGGGGCCTGTTCAGCATCGAGGAGATCGATGTCACAGCCGGCACCGCCAAGATCCGCCTGGACCACTCGGCCTTCGTCTACGTCTACGGCAAGTGCGGGCGCAAGGTCGACTACATGTTCACCGGCTGGTTCGCCGGGGCCATGGACCAGATTCTCGCCGCCCAGGGCAGCCCGATCCGCACCGTTGCCGAGCAGGTCTACGGCGCCTCGGAAGAAGGCCACGACCACGGCCTCTTTGTCGTCAAACCGCTGTAACCAGGAGCACCCGCCATGGCCTTCGAAGCAATGTTCCAGCCGATCCAGATCGGCAAGCTGACCATCCGCAACCGCGTGCTCAGCACCGCCCATGCCGAGGTCTATGCCACCGATGGCGGCATGACCACCGAGCGCTACGTCAAGTACTACGAAGAGAAGGCCAAGGGCGGCATAGGTCTGGCGATCTGCGGCGGCTCCTCGGTCGTCGCCATCGACAGCCCGCAGGAGTGGTGGGCCTCGGTCAATCTGTCCACCGACCGGATCATCCCGCACTTCCAGAACCTGGCCGACGCCATGCACAAGCACGGCGCCAAGATCATGATCCAGATTACCCACATGGGCCGCCGCTCGCGCTGGGACGGCTTCAACTGGCCGACCCTGATGTCGCCCTCGGGCATCCGCGAACCCGTGCACCGCGCCACCTGCAAGACCATCGAGGTCGAGGAGATCTGGCGGGTGATCGGCAACTACGCCCAGGCCGCGCGCCGGGCCAAGGAAGGCGGCCTGGACGGCATCGAGCTGTCGGCCGTGCACCAGCACATGATCGACCAGTTCTGGTCGCCGCGGGTCAACAAGCGCACCGACGAATGGGGCGGCACCTTCGAGGGCCGCATGAAGTTCGGCCTGGAGGTGCTCAAGGCCGTGCGCGCCGAGGTCGGCCCGGATTTCTGCGTCGGCCTGCGCATCTGCGGTGACGAGTTCCACCCCGACGGCCTGTCCCACGAGGACATGAAGCAGATCGCCAAGTACTACGACGACACCGGCATGATCGACTTCATCGGCGTGGTGGGTTCGGGCTGCGACACCCACAACACCCTGGCCAACGTCATCCCGAACATGAGCTACCCGCCGGAGCCCTTCCTGCATCTGGCGGCCGGGATCAAGGAAGTGGTCAAGGTGCCGGTGCTGCACGCGCAGAACATCAAGGACCCGAACCAGGCCACCCGCATCCTCGAGGGCGGCTACGTGGAC
>JBFHKK010000303.1:0-3914 GCA_041595475.1 Pseudomonas sp.
CGGATGCGGTTCTCGGTTTCGCGGCGGCGCTCCTTGTACTTGGAGATGCCGGCGGCTTCCTCGATGAAGTTGCGCAATTCCTCGGGCTTGGCCTCGATCAGCTTGGAGATCATGCCCTGTTCGATGATCGAGTAGCTGCGCGGGCCCAGGCCGGTGCCGAGGAAGATGTCGGTGATGTCGCGCCGACGGCACTTGGTGCCGTTGAGGAAGTAGGTGTTCTGGCCGTCGCGGGTCACCCGGCGGCGAATGGAAATCTCGTTGTAACCGGCGTATTCGCCGACCAGGCTGGCATCGGAGTTGTCGAACACCAGCTCGATGCTGGCCTGGGTCACCGGCTTGCGGGTGTTGGAGCCGTTGAAGATGACGTCGGTCATCGACTCGCCGCGAAGGTTCTTCGCCGAACTCTCGCCCATCACCCAGCGCACGGCATCGATGATATTGGACTTGCCGCAGCCGTTGGGGCCGACCACGGCGGCCATGTTGCTCGGAAAGCTCACCGTGGTCGGATCGACGAAGGACTTGAAGCCCGCCAGCTTGATGCACTTGAGCCGCACCGCCTACCTCCCTCAGCCTTCGGCCAGAGCCGCCAGCACCAGCTGGCAGTTGCGCTCGCCATAGCCCAGCAGGATCTGCCGCGCGCGCTCGGGGTCACGCACCTCGATGGCCTGCAACAACTCGGCGAAGGTGTCGAGGAACTGTTTCATTTCACCTCTGCGCTGCTCCAGCGCCAGGTGATAGGTGCGACTGATGGCCGGCAGCAGATTCTCCACGGTGTCCTGCAGATAGGGGTTGTCGGCGAACGGAAAGGCGGCGCGCATGATGTCGAAGCTGGCCTCGACAAAGCTGTCTATATCGGCCTTCTCCTGGCTCAGCGCGAGTCGCTGCCGAATGGCTTCGAAGGGGGCCAGCTGCGCCTCCTCCTGCCAGCGCTCGGCCACCGCCCGGGCCAGCAGGCTGTACAGCTCCATCACCAGGGCATAGAGGCTGCGGACCTTGTGCGCGGTGAGTTCGACCACCTGGGCACCGCGACGCGGCAGGATCACGATCAGATGACGGCGCTCGAGGATCAACAACGCCTCGCGCACCGAACCGCGACTGACATTGAGCGCCTGGGTGACCTTTTGCTCCTGGATACGCTCGCACGCCTTCAACTCGCCGCGAATGATGCGTTCGGCGAGATATTGGGCGATTTGCTCGGCGAGGCTGTCCGGTGCCTTGAACGACATGAGCTTCCTTTGGCGCGGCTGAACGGGTGCAAGCGAAGGATTCGGCTGAGCCCCGGACGAGGGGTCTTCGGCGACCGAATGGCGGCGCGAGTGTAACACAGGGTGTTACCGGGCCGAGGAGCCAGCGAGGCCGGATTCAGAGCAAAAGGTGGGGGCAGAAAGCGCAATTGCGGCCTATATTGTCGGACAATCCTACATTCAAGTCCGCCACAGCCCCAAAGGAAGCCGAACTCATGCTTGAACGCCTGCCCTCCACCTGGATGCTGCCCCTGAAAAGCATCGGTTACTGGCTCTGGCTGATCCCGGTCGCGCTGGTTCCCCTGAGCTACCACTGGTCCCTGGGAAGCCCTAACGCCGACGCCTGGGCCTATCTGCTGCCGGCGGTGGTCTTCGGTCTGATTCCGCTGCTCGATGCCCTGATCGGCCGCGATCCGGCCAATCCGGATGAATCCGAGCAGGTGCCGGCACTGCAGCGCCAACCCTATTACCGCGTGCTGACCCTTTCCAGCGTACCCGTGCTGCTGGGGCTGCTCGGCTGGGCGGGCTGGGCTTTGCTCAATCACCCCAGCTGGAACTGGTCTGGCCAGCTGGGCTGGATCCTCTCGCTGGGCATCATCATGGGCAGCATCGGCATCACCGTGGCCCATGAACTGGTGCACAAGGATGCGGCGATCGAGCAAAACGCCGGCGGCCTGCTGCTCGCCGCCATGTGCTACGCCGGTTTCAAGGTCGAGCACCTGCGCGGCCATCATGTGCACGTCTCCACCCCGCAGGATGCCTCCTCGGCCCGCTATGGCCAGAGTCTCTACCGCTTTCTGCCGCAGGCCTACCGCAACAACTTCCTCAACGCCTGGAAACTCGAGGCCCAGCGCCTCGAGCGCAGGGGCCTGCCGGCGCTGTGCCGACACAACGAACTGGTCTGGTGGTACGGCCTCAGCGTGTTGCTATTGGCCGCTTTTGGCTTGGCCTTCGGCTGGCTGGGCATGCTCTTCTTCCTCGGCCAGAGCCTGGTCGCCTTCACCCTGCTGGAAATCGTCAACTACGTCGAACACTACGGTCTGCACAGACGCCGACTGGCCAACGGCCGATATGAGCGCACCAACCCCCGCCATTCCTGGAACAGCAACTTCCTGCTGACCAACCTGCTGCTGTTCCAGTTGCAGCGCCACTCCGATCACCACGCCCACGCCAAGCGGCGCTATCAGGTGCTGCGCCATCACCCGGACAGCCCGCAGCTACCCAACGGTTATGCCGGGATGGTGCCGCTGGCGCTGATTCCGCCGCTGTGGCGCGCGGTGATGGACCCGCGGGTGCGCGCCTACTACGCCGGCGAGGAGCATCAGCTGAGCGATTCGCAGCAGGCCTGATGCCTTGGAAGCCCATGCGCGGTTGCTAACGGTCGAGCGTCCGCACCCTCTGCGCAGCAACCCCCCGACATGCGCTCATTTGCCTTACAGTTTTTTGGCGGATCAGGAAAGCAGTAACAGAATCCTGACGAACGGACGGCAAAATGGCTACCGTTCGTTACATTGGCCATGGCCAGGCGCGGCTGAGCTTCTAGCCTTTTTTCTGAGAGACCCTACTTTTCACATCCTGCTACGGTGCATCGCGGCCCGTGCCGACCATGCACCGGGGGAGAAAAGAGCCATGCGCCCCTGCCTGTTGTTGTCCGCGTTCGTCTGCGCCTTCGCATCCCAGCTGTTCGCCGCCCCGCCCACCCCCGTTCAGCCCCAGGGCCAACCACCGGCCCGCGCCCTCGAGCGTTTCGCCCCGGACCGGGTGCTGGTCAAGTTCAAGCCCGGCACGCCCGGGGCGCAGATCAGCGCGGCCCATGGCCGCGCCTCGGCCGTCGCCCTGGCTCAGATTGCCGCCATTGGCGTGCAGGTGGTGCAGGTGCCGGCCGGCTCGGTACTGGAAAAGGTCGCCACCTACCAGGCCAACCCCAACGTGCTCTATGCCGAACCCGACTACTACCGCATGCTGGTGGTGCCCAACGAGGAACCCGGGCCGACCCCCGCCGGCGGCGGCAACTACTTCGACGAGCAGTGGTACTTGCACAACACCGGCCAGCCGCACACCCGCATGCAGCAGACCGTGCCGGTGATCACCAGCGGCACCGCCGATGCCGACATAGACGCGCCCGAGGCCTGGGACATTACCCAGGGCGTCACCACCAGCAGCGCCCTGGCCTACGACACGCCCAAGGTGGCGGTGCTCGACAGCGGCGCCGACTGCGCCACCCTGGAGCTTGGCGGCAAGTGCCTGGAGCAGGTCAACTTCGTCGAAGGCCTGAGCTTTATTGGCGACAGCTGCCCGCCCTCGGCGCCGGCCTGTGATAACTATGGCCACGGCACCTTCGTCGCCTCCGAGATAGTCGCCAACACCGATAACGGCGAGGGCATCGCCGGCGCCGCCTGGCATACCAGCGCCGGCATCTTCAAGGTCTGTTACCTGGAACTGGTCACCGACGGCCTGAACTACTTCTTCGTTGGCCTCTGCCCGGTATCGGCCTCGGCCGCCGCCATCAGCCAGGCCGCCGCCGATCGCCTCAGACCCAACGGCCAGCTCGCCAGAAGCCAGTACCATGTAATCACCATGAGCTACGGCAGCGACTTCATCGATGCCAACGGCAATATCAGCCCCACCAACCCCTCCAACGCCGAGTGCGATGCAGTGCAGTTCGCTGTC
>JBFHKK010000304.1:0-3908 GCA_041595475.1 Pseudomonas sp.
AAAAGATCGGCGAGAAGCTGCGCGATTTGCCGAGCGTCGACAAAGAGCGTGTCGGCCGCCTGAAGCAAGCGATTGCCGACGGTAGTTATCAAGTCGACAGCCAGCGCGTTGCCGACAAGCTGCTCGGTTTCGAATCCCAGCGCTAGCCCCAGGGCTTCGCTGGGGGTTTTGGACGCCTACCTCCCCAAGGGCCCTCTATGCACGATTCCAAGCTTCTCCAGCTCTTCACCGACGACATCGCCGCCGCCGAACAGCTGCTCGAGTTGATCGAGCGTGAGTTCCAGGCACTCAGCGATCGCGACCTTCCGCTGCTGCAGAGCATCCTCGACGGCAAACAGCCCCTTCTCGCGCAGCTCGACCAGAATGGCCGGGCTCGCAGTCAACTCCTTGGCGCCTTGCAGTTGAGCGCTGATCGCGCCGGCCTGCAGGCACTGGCAGCCCGCTCCGAGATTGGTCCCGAGCTGCTCGCACAAGGCGATGCCCTCGGCGCCCTGCTTGGTCGTTGCCAAGCGGGCAATTTGCGCAACGGGCGGCTGATCAGGGCCAGCCAGTCGTCCACCAGCAGCCTGCTGGGCATCCTGCGCGGGGGCAGTGAAACGCCAAGCCTCTATGACAGGCGCGGCAGTGCCGCTAGAATCGGCCAGCAACGGCCGCTGAGTCAGGCCTAGATACCTATTATTACAAGGCACAAGGACCAATAGCCCCGCTGCGGGGCCTGTTCGTGCCCTGGCATCTGTTTGGAGATTTCTGGACCGTGTCCAATCCCTTCATCGAGGACGATGGCCCGCAACCGCCCAGAGTGCTAAAGGCCCCCTTGGAAATCATCGCGTCCCTGCGCCAACTGCAGCAGAGCCACGACCCATTGGTTATCAGCTTCGACGGACGCAATCAGCGCTTTCAGAGCTACCTAATCGAGATCGACCGCGACAATCGCCGCTTGATCCTCGATGAGATGATTCCCAGCGACGGCGAGCGCTACCTGCAGAATGGCGAAGCCTTCCATGTCGAGGCCTTCCACGAAGGCGTTCGAGTGGCGTGGGAGTGCCATCAAAGCGTGCAGATCGCCGAACACGAGGGCGCGCGCTGTTACCTGAGCCCTTTACCGGAGAACGTGCAATACCACCAGCGGCGCAACGCCTACCGCGCGACCCTGAAGCAATCGGAACTGGTCAGAGTCGAACTGGCCGGCAGCAAGCTCAGCCGCGGAATCGGCGGGCATCTGCTGGATATCTCCGCAACCGGCTGCAAACTGCGCTTCAACGGCGACCTCAGCCGCAGCCTACAGACCGGCCAGGTCTACGAGCGCTTCAGCGCACAACTGCCCTTCGGCGCGATCACCACCTCAGTCGAACTGCGCCATGTGCAATACGCGGAAAAGCTCGACATGACTTTCGCCGGCGCCCGCTTCTACCGCATGGGAGGCTTGGACCAGCGCCAAGTCGAACGCTTCGTCTATCAACTGCAGCGCGAGGCGCGGCGCGTTTCCGGGGACAGCCTGTTCTAGGAATTAGCGCTTGTGCCCGCCAGTCGAATACCCAAAGCGGCAAGGCGGGACAGGTCTTCCGGGCGATCCACGTCCCACAGCGACGGCAACAGATGATGGTCCCAGTCCAGTTGCTGCAGGCGCTCGCAGGTGAGTTGGAACACCCGATCGGTGCCCCAGGGTATGGACTCGAATAACAGCGGGTTGACCTTGCGCAGCCCCAGCAGCACATAGCCGCCATCTTCGGCCGGCCCCAGCACCGCCGGCCTGCGCTGCAGCGCCGCGCAGGCGTCACTGAGATAGTCGCCATCCAGGGCCGGGCAATCATTGCCGATCAAGAGCACCGCATCGCTGTCAGCCAGACCCAAGGCGGCGATGCGCCACATGCGCTCGCCCAGATCGCCCGCCGGTTGCTCGACCAGCGTCCAGCCGAGTCGCTCACTCAGCGTCTGCAGACTCGCATCGGGAAAATCGTCCAGCCACAGAAAGCGCTCGCTGAAACCTTCAGCCGGCAAGTGCAGGGTCCGCTCGAGCAACAGCCGTTGCAGGTCGCACGCGCCCTCCTCACCCAAGGCCGGGATCAGTCGCGTCTTCACTCGCCCGGGAACGGGCGCGCGCGCCAGTACGTGCAGGGAAACCGAAAGACTCATATTCCTGACCCTCGCTGGTACATTTGCGCCAACCGGTCTGGATCCGCCCCCCCGTAATACGCCAGCCGCAGGCGCCACATCAGCCACACGGTACGCCAAACTCCATGGTGCTCCCAGCGCCGACTGGAGGTCAACAAGACCGGCCTGATGCAGCATGGGCGTGCCTGCTTCTTCAAGCGCCGGCAGAGTTCCAGGTCTTCCATCAGCGGGATGTCCGCGTAGCCGCCCAGCTGCCAGAAGGCCTCACGCCTGACGAAGATGCCTTGATCGCCGCTGGCGACGCCGGTCAGACGCGAGCGCAGGCTGATCATGGCGCCGATCAAGCGCAAGCTCAGCCTTCGGCCGGACAGTCGCACATCGAAACGCCCCCACAGCGGGCGCTGCTTGAGCGCCCGGAACAAAGCCGCGGCCGCCTCGGCGCTGACCCGCGTATCGGCGTGCACGAACCAGAGATACTCGCCCTGGGCCGCTTTGGCACCGGCGTTCATCTGCCGCGCCCGACCTGCGGCTGTCCTGAGCACCCGGTCGACATGGGGAGCTGCCAGCTGCGCGGTAGCGTCCCGACTGTCGCCATCGACCAGGATCAGCTCCGCGCCTAGCTTGCGCAGAGGAGCCAGGTCCAGTAACAGCGGCTGCAGCGTCTGCGCCTCGTTGCGCGCCGGCACCACGATGCTCAGCAGCGGCCTCATGGGCGCGACACCGGCGCCTCGGATTGAGCCGCGGCGGTGCTGCTCGGCGCCGTATTGTCCGGCGCAGGCTCAAGGGGCAGATCGTGCATCTGCTCATGCACCACCTGCTCGTCGACCCGAGGGTCGAGCGCGGCCGTCAATGGCGAACTGGCCGTGCTGTCGGGCATGGGGATATGGTGCAAGGGGGCGTTCTCGACCTGATGCAGATGGGTCACCTTCTTCGGACTGATGCGCCATACCAGGATCAGCGCGCAGGCGCAGACGAAGCCATAAAGCAGATTGGCGCCCCAGATACGCATCATTACCCCGGCCAACAAGGGGCCGACGCTGGCACCCACGCCAAAGGTGACCAGCAGCATGGCGGTCAGCGACACCCGCCGCTCGCCCTCGACATGGTCATTGGCCAGGGCCACCGCCAGCGGATAGAGGCTGAACTGCAGCAGACTCACGGTAAAGCCAATGGCAAACAGCAGGGGCAAGGGCACCACCGGCAAGAGCGCCAGGGGCAAGGCCGCCAGACCCATCAGGGCGGCACAAGCGCGAATCAGCAAGACCCGGTCGCGCCTATCGGACAGCCAGCCAAGCGGCCACTGCACCAGCAGGCCGGCGAGAATGCAGCAGCCCATGAACAGACCGACCTGCTCGGTGCTCATGCCCAGGCGCTTGGCATACAGCGGCGCCAGACCATAGAAGGCGCCGATCAGCAAACCGGCGACGGCGATGGTGGTCAAGGACAGGGGCACCCGCTGGATGAAGAAACGCATCTCCAGCGGTGCCGGGTGCAAGGGCGCCGGATGCAGCTTGCGGGTCAGCGCCACCGGCACCAGGCACAGAGCGAAGCACAGGGCCACCAGCATCAGCAGTTCCGGCCCCAGCGCCGGATGCACCACCAACACCAGCTGGCCGAGGATCAAGCCCAGGTAGGAGGCGCCCATATATCCGGCAAACACCTGGCCGCGCTGACTGGTATCGGCCTGCTCGTTGAGCCAGCTCTCGATCACCATGTACTGGCACATCATGCCCAGGCCGATCAGCATGCGCAGCAGCAGCCAGGCCGGCAGCCAGTCGCTCAGGCCATGGCCGAGC
>JBFHKK010000305.1:0-3896 GCA_041595475.1 Pseudomonas sp.
GCCGGTAGGCATGGGTTCGAAAGCCGCCGGATTGCCACGGTTCTCCAGGAACTTGAGGCCGATCTGCGGAAACAGCGCATAGGTCAGGACATCGTCGATCTCGTCCTTGGCCAGCTTGATGCCCTTCTCCTGGGCGATGCCCTTGAGCTCGGCGGTCAGCTTGTCCATCTCGGCCTCGAGCAGGTCGGCCGGGCGGCAGCTGATGGCCTCCGCGCCATCCAGCACCCGCGCCTGCAACTCGGCGTTGAACGGCGCCGGCGCCGCGCCGTACTCGCCCTTGAGCACGCCGGCGGTTTCCTTGGTGATCGACTTGTAGCGCTCGCCGGTCAAGACGTTGATCACCGCCTGGGTGCCGACGATCTGCGAGGTCGGGGTCACCAGCGGGATGAAGCCCAAGTCCTCGCGCACCCGCGGGATCTCCGCCAGCACTTCGTCGAACTTGTCCTGGGCACCCTGCTCCTTGAGCTGGTTCTCCATGTTGGTGAGCATGCCGCCGGGCACCTGGGCGACCAGAATGCGCGAGTCGACGCCCCGCAAGTTGCCCTCGAACTTCGCGTACTTCTTCCGCACCTCGCGAAAGTACGCGGCAATTTCTTCCAGCAACTTGAGATCCAGGCCGGTATCGCGCTCGGTGCCCTGGAGCATGGCCACGATGGACTCGGTCGGCGAATGGCCGTAGGTCATCGACAGCGAGGAAATCGCCGTATCCACCGCATCCACGCCCGCTTCCACGGCCTTGAGAATGGCCGCGCTGGACAGGCCCGCGGTGGCGTGACAGTGCAGCTGCAGCGGAATCGACAGGCAGGCCTTGAGCCGCGAGACCAGCTCGAACGCCACATAGGGCGTGAGGATGCCGGCCATGTCCTTGATGGCGATGGAGTCGGCGCCCATGTCTTCGATCTGCTTGGCCAACTCGACCCACATATCCAGGCTATGCACCGGACTGGTGGTATAGGAGATGGTGCCCTGGGCATGCTTGCCCTGGCGCTTGACCGCCTGCAGCGCCGTGCGCAGGTTGCGCGGGTCGTTCATGGCATCGAACACGCGGAACACATCGACGCCGTTAACCGCCGCGCGCTCGACGAACTTCTCCACCACATCGTCGGCATAGTGCCGATAACCCAGCAGATTCTGACCGCGCAGCAGCATCTGCTGACGGGTGTTGGGCATGGCCTGCTTCAGGGCGCGGATACGCTCCCAGGGATCTTCGCCGAGGTAGCGAATGCAGGCGTCGAAGGTCGCCCCGCCCCAGGACTCCACCGACCAGAAGCCGACCTTATCCAGCTTGGAAGCGATCGGCAGCATGTCCTCCAGGCGCATTCGTGTCGCCAGGATGGATTGATGGGCGTCGCGCAGCACCAGGTCGGTGATGCCGAGGGCTTTGTTCACAGCAGTCATACGGAGGGCTCCCTGTCGATCCGGATTCAGCCGCGGCGGGCGCGGTGTTGATGGATGGCGGCCTGAATGGCCGCCAGCACCTCTGGGGCAATTTCATCGCTGGTCGGGCGAGCCGGCGCCCGAGCGGCCGGGACGCTGCTGAGCGCTACCGGCGGCGCGAAACGCTCGAGCAGGCGGGCCATCACCCGAATCGAGAGAATCAGCAGCGCCAGGAAGAAGAAGACAAAACCCATGCCGAACAGCATGAGCTCGACACCCTCAAGCAAGAGTTGACTGGGGGTCATGATGGCTCCTTATCACGGCCCGCAGCGAGCCGCATTCTCGTTATTGGCGGAGGCGCCCGGGATGGCCCGGGCAAAGCTGCCGAACCTTAGCCTGAAACCGGCGTGCGAGGCAAACCCACGACCGGGCCGCTGTTGTGCTGGGCAAGCGGCCTCGGCAGCGCCTACCCAGTTGCGCGCGGACCATGCTTGCGAATGCCTCAAAGAAGGAAGATCGTCGCCATCCCGAGGAAGATGAAAAAGCCGCCGCTGTCGGTCACCGCGGTGATCATCACGCTGGCGCCGATCGCCGGATCGCGCCCCAGGCGCACCAGCGTCATGGGAATCATCACCCCCATGAAGGCCGCCAGCAACAGATTGAGGCTCATGGCGGCGGTCATCACCAGGCCCAGGGACCAGCTGTCATACAGCAGGTACGCGACCACCCCGATCACCCCACCCCAGACCAGGCCATTGACCAGGGCGACTGCCAGTTCCTTGCGGATCAGCCGCGAGGTATTGCCGGTGCCGACCTGGTCCAGAGCCATGGCGCGGACGATCATGGTGATGGTCTGGTTACCCGAATTGCCGCCGATGCCCGCGACTATCGGCATCAGCGCGGCCAGCGCCACCAGCTTGGCGATGGAGCCCTCGAACAGGCCGATCACCCGCGAGGCCAAAAAAGCGGTGATCAGGTTGATGGCCAGCCAGGCCCAGCGGTTGCGCAGCGACTTCCACACCGAGGCGAAGATATCCTCCTCCTCGCGCAGACCGGCCATGTTGAGGACTTCGCTTTCGCTCTCCTCGCGGATCAGGTCGACGATCTCGTCAATGGTCAGGCGGCCGATCAGCTTGCCCCCCTTGTCCACCACAGGCGCGGAAATCAGGTCATAGCGCTCGAAGGCCTGGGCCGCGTCATAGGCATCCTCATCGGGGCCGAAGCTGACCGGATCCGTCGCCATTACCTCGCTGACCAGCCGATCGGGGTCGTTGACCAGCAGCCGCTTGACCGGCAGCACGCCCTTGAGCACGCCGTCGTAATCGACCACGAACAGCTTGTCGGTATGGCTGGGCAATTCCTTCAAGCGGCGCAGATAGCGCAACACCACTTCGAGGCTGACGTCCTCGCGGATGGTGACCATCTCGAAGTCCATCAGCGCGCCGACCTGCTCCTCCTCGTAGGACAAGGCCGAGCGCACCCGCTCGCGCTGCTGCGCATCGAGGCTCTCCATGAGCTCGTGGACCACATCGCGGGGCAGTTCGGACGCCAGGTCGGCCAGCTCGTCGGCGTCCATGTCCTTGGCCGCGGCGAGAATCTCGTGATCCTCCATGTCGGCGAGCAGGGACTCGCGCACGGCATCCGAGACTTCCAGGAGAATGTCGCCGTCGCGCTCGGCCTTGACCAGTTGCCAGACCGTCAGGCGATCGCGCAGCGGCAGCGCCTCGAGAATGTGGGCAACGTCGGCGGGGTGCAACTCGTCGAGCCGCTGCTGGAGCTCGAGCAGATTCTGCTGCAGGACCCCGGACTCCAGCGGCTGCTGGTCATCATGACGCTGGGCGAGGTCTTCGGCTTGGCGATGCCGCTGCAGCAGCTCGACCACCTGGGCCAGGCGATCCTGCAGGCTTTCTTGCGGCTTCTTGGCTTCTTCTTCGGTCACGGCGCGCTCCTACCCCCAGTGGCGGCGCACGCCAAGGAGGGATCAATCAGTCAATACGCGATTGCACAATCGAGATTCAGAGTGACTACTGGGTAAGTCCATGGTGGCTGTCCACAAGCCCCGACGGGGCTGACGGAAAAATGATAACACCGGCGAAGCGCACAGTGCCCTAGAAAATCCGCTCAATAACAAATGCTTGGGTGACAAAGCTGAGCACAATACTGAGACTGAGGCGCTGATTCGGCGATTGGGGCCTGGCAACCAAAGGACATGCCAGCGCTCGCCGGAAAAAGAAAAGGGCCTGCATGACTGCAGGCCCTTTTCAAGATGGCGCACTCAGGAGGATTCGAACCTCCGACCGCCCGGTTCGTAGCCGGGTACTCTATCCAGCTGAGCTATGAGTGCGTATGGCGCTTTTAGACCAGATCACCGCTGGTTAAAACAAAATGGCTTACATCGCTGTAAGCCATCTTCGATATGGCGCTCTCAGGAGGATTCGAACCTCCGACCGCCCGGTTCGTAGCCGGGTACTCTATCCAGCTGAGCTATGAGTGCACTGAACGTGCGCATTATAGGGAAA
>JBFHKK010000306.1:0-3879 GCA_041595475.1 Pseudomonas sp.
ACGCCTATCACCCGCCCCAGCGGATTGTCGGCGCGCGGTGTGCTCAGGGCGCGGATCTGCGCAGCGACCCGGCGGCCGACGCCGGTCAGGTAGGCCAGGCGCCACAGGGCCAGGGCCAGGCCGAGGGCGCCGAGGACGAGGATCAGGGCGCCGACCAAACCGCCCTGCTGAACCCGCTGCCAGAGGCTCGGCTGATGCTGCAGCTGGGCCAACAGGTTGCCGCGGCTGGGGTCGATCGGCAGGGGGGCCAGGGCCCCGTCGCTGTCCAGGTAATCGCTGACCCGGCCCAGCCCGGCCGGCTGGCGCGGCGGCGCCAGCAGCTCGCCGGCGTCGGCGTCGTAGCGCAGCAAGGCCTGGTCGCTGAAGGCGGCGAAGCTGCCGACGCGCAGCACCGGCTGTTGGCTGCGACTGCCGTCGGCGGCCACCACCGGCAACTCGCGGCGCTCGATGCGGCCGCCGGCGGCCAGATCCTCGAGCAGCAGCAGCCAGTAGCCTTCCAGGTCCTCGGCCGAGGGCAGGCTGCGGCTTTCCGCCAGGGCCTTCAGGCGCGCCAGGCGCTCGGGGTATTGGGCGTTGAGCAGGCTGTCCTGCCACTGGCCGGCGACATCGCCGGCGCTCTGGCGGATGACCCCGAACAGCTCGCCGAGATGGCCGGCGCGCTGGGCCAGCAGCTTCTCCTGGGCGGCCAGCTCGGCCTCCTGGCGCTCGAATTCGGCCTTGAGCCTGGCCGCTTCGGCCTCCTGCCGCTGCAGCACGGCGCGGGCCTCGGCCAGCAGGCGGGCGCGCGCGCCGCGCTCGGCGACGAAGGCCTGTTCGCGGGCGGCCATGGCCTGCAGTTCGGCGGCACGCTCGCTGCGGATGCGCTGCAACAGCTGGTCGGGATTGAGGGTTTCGGCGGCGGCAGGCGCCAGCGCGGCCAGGAGGCCGGCGGCCAGGACAAGGCGCTTCATTGGACGGCCTCCTGGCGCAGGGTCTGCACCGGCAGGTCCAGCCAGGCCGGGGCCTGCTGCTGGCGGGCGATGGCGATGGCCTGACTCAGGGGCCGGCGGGCGCTGCCGTCCAACTCCTGCCAGGCCTGGGCACGTGGATTCCACCAGCCGCTGCGGCGGCCATCGAGGCTCTGGTAGTAGAGCATGCTGCGGCCCAGGCGCAGGAACTCGACGCTGCGCGCGCCATCGATGCCGGGCAGCTGGCCGCGCCAGGCCTCCAGGGTGCGGCCGTAGTCACTCTCGACCTGATAGGCCTCGAGGATCCGCCGGTACTTCTCCGCCAGGCTGACGTCGGCCCGCGGCAGCAGCGCCTGCAGGTCGGCCAGGCGCTCGGCGCGTTCCTCGGGCAGGAATGGCAGATCGGCGGCGATGAACTGGCCGAGCACCTCGACCATCCGCCGCATCTGCGGGGTTACCGCCTGCTGGGTGCGTTCGATGCCGTCCAGCTGAACCTGATAGCCGGCCAGCTCCTGGCGCTGGGCCGCGACCAGCTCGCGCAGCTGGGCGTTGTAGCCTTCGAGGGCCTCGGCCTGCTGCAGGGCGTTGCGGTATTCGACGAGCAGCGCCTGGCTGGCGTCGTCCAGTTGTTCGATGCGCGCCTGGGAGGCTCTCGCCTCGGCGGCCAGGCGCTGGCTTTCGTCCAGGGCGGCGTCCAGTGGCGCGGCCAGCGCCGGCATGCAGCCGAGCAGCAGCGTCGCCGCCAGGATGCGAAGCGGATAGAGCGTCATATCAGAGGATGTCCTTGCAACGGGCTAGACAGCAAAAGCGACGCATTATCATCTAGCGAGACCAGCGCGGCAATGGACAATGCGCCGCAGTCGGGAGCGCGCATTTCGTTGAGCTGGGTCAAGAGTCGATTTGCTTAGCTGGCTAACATCGCCGCCAATCGACATCACCTGTGACCCTGGAGCTCAGCATGCGCAAGTCCCTGCTCACCCTTTCCCTTCTCGCCGGCGCCCTGGCCGCCCCGCTTGCTCAGGCCTACCAGGCCGGCGACCTGATCCTGCGTGCCGGGGCGGCGACCGTCGATGCACGCGAAGACAGCGGCGACATCCGCCATGCCGTGCTGGGCCCGGTCACGGGCAGCGCCGCCACCCTGAACAGCGACACCCAGCTGGGGTTGAACCTGGCCTACATGCTCAGCGATCACCTGGGCCTCGAACTGCTGGCCGCCACCCCCTTCAGTCACGATGTCGGCGTCAAGGGCATGCCCGCCGGCCTCAATGGCCTCAACGGCGACCTGGGCAGCCTCAAGCACCTGCCGCCGACGTTGAGCCTGGTCTACTACCCGATGGACAGCGCCTGCGCCGTGCAGCCCTATGTCGGCGCCGGCCTCAACTACACCTGGTTCTTCGACACCGAGCTGAGCAGCGAAGCCGAGGCCAAGGGCTTCCGCGGCTTCGACCTGGACGACTCCTGGGGCCTGGCCGCGCAGATCGGCGTGGACCTGCTGCTCAGCGACAACTTGCTGCTCAACGCCCAGGTCCGCTACATCGACATCGACACCACCGGCACCACCTACCTGGCCGGGGACAAGGTCAAGGTCGATCTGGAAGTGGACCCCTTCGTCTACATGGTCGGCCTGGGCTACAAGTTCTAGGGTCTGCCTTGCTCAAGACGAGAAAGCCGGCGAATGCCGGCTTTCTGGTTTCTGCGTGCACCTCAGTCCAGCTCCAGCAGGCGTCTGAGCCCCTCGCGCAGCGGCGTTTGCAGCGGCAGTTGGTAGCTGGCCTGCAGTCGCTGGTTATCCGCCCGCGAATGGCGGATGTCGCCCGGGCGCGGTGCCTGGTAGCTGACCGGCGGCAGGCCGCCGAACAGCTCGCCAATCGCCCCGAGCAGCTGATTGAGACTGGTGGTCTGGTTCCAGCCGACGTTGACCGCCCCCTCGACCAGCGCCGGGGCGAGCAACGCCTGCTGCAGCAGCTGCACCAGATCGGCGACATAGAAGAAGTCGCGGGTCTGCTCGCCATCGCCGAACACGCTGATCGGCAGGCCCTGCTGGGCGCGCTGGGTGAAGATGCTGATCACCCCTGAGTAGGGCGAGGAAGGGTCCTGGCGCGGACCGAAGATATTGAAGAAGCGAAAGATCGCCGGTTCCAGGCCATGCTGGCGGCGGTAGAAATCCAGGTAATGCTCGCTGGCCAGCTTGTCCGCCGCATAGGGCGTCAAGGGCGCCTTGGGGGTGTCCTCGGCGATCGCCTGGCCCTCGCCGTTGTTGCCGTAGACGGCGGCGCTGGAGGCGAAGACCACGCGCCTGACCCCATGCTGGCGCATGGCCTCGCAAACATTGAGGGTGCCGACGAAATTGCTCTGGTGGGTGGCGACCGGGTCGTCCACCGAAGCCTGCACCGAGGCCACCGCGGCCAGGTGAGCCACCGCCTGGCAGCCGGCCAGGGCTTCGCCGACGCAGGCGGCATCCGCCACATCGCCCTCAATCAGCTGCAGGCGCGGGTTGTCCAGCGGCAGATTGGCGCGCCTGCCCATCGACAGGTTGTCCAGCACGCGCACCCTGTGGCCGCGGGCCAGGAGCGCGTCGACCAGATGCGAACCGATGAAACCGGCGCCGCCGGTGACCAGAATGGGGGCTTCAGACATGGCGGTAGTAGCGCTCCAGGAGGCCGGGCAGGGCGGCGCGCCAGGCGCGCGGTTTGATGCCGAAGGTGTGCAGGATCTTCTTGCAGGCGAGCACCGCATGCTGCGGCTCCTCGGCGGCGTCCGTGCAGGCGACATGGGCCTGGGCGACCACCGTCTCGGCCAAGCCTTGGCGATAGTGACGGGCTTCGCCGAGTATGGCCTGGCCCAGGGCCAAAGCCGTGGTCGCCTCATGCCCGCCATAGTGGTAGGTACCCCACAGGGGCGCCTGGCAGTCGAGTTGCTTGAGCACCGCGAG
>JBFHKK010000307.1:0-3865 GCA_041595475.1 Pseudomonas sp.
CCCTTGGCCGCTATGACCGCAACGACCCTGATATGCGAAAGGTCCGGGCGCGCGCACGGCGTCTCCAGCATCTCCTCACTGACGACTTGTGCCTGCTCGGCCTGCGCCAACTTGCCCAGCAGGCTTTGCAGGCTTTCGCTGCGCCAATCGACGGCGTCCGCTGCCACGGGCACGGCGACTTCCGAAGCGATCGCCACCTGCTCCACGTCCGGTGACATGACTGCATCGGCGCTCGACGAATCGTCCTGTACTGGCGCCACGGACTCAGGCACCTGCACTCCGGCCGGGCTCGGCACGCTTTGCAGAGTGCATCGACGCTCACCCTCCCGAGAAAATTCTCGGTACTGCGCCGGACGACCGCCAAACATCTTGAACAGCTTTGAGATATCGCTCGAAGAACTCATGCGCAATGCTTCCGAATGCGTTAGGGCTGGGATTTACAGATCGGCGCCAGAAATAAAGCGCCAATAAATAGACACCTTCCGATATCTTCTTTGTGGCAGCGTCAATTGGAGAACGCGCGCAATTTAATATCAAAGTGATATCTTTTTTCAACAACCGTCTGCCAAGCAAGAAACGAACCCTTCGGCACCGATCGGCCAATTCGACGAGTGGCTTGCCACGAGTACATGGAATGAAAGGAATGGATGGATGGCCGACAGATAATCAGCGCCGCACTCAAAGTCGAAGCCGCTAGCATCGAGGCGACGCGTATCTGCTGACCTCGCTCCGCGAGCCCAGATCTGTCCGACTTGCGCCCGCACATTTCTGCCCCCATGCACTGCTGTGCACTGCTGTGCACTGCTGTGCACTCCTGCGCACCAAGATCGCGCACAGACCTCGACGCAATCAAGGCCCGGGGCTTCTTATCTATGCAGCAGGTGTTACGCAGATGAAAGAAGCGCCGCTCATTACCGATCTGGCGCCCTGCCCGCGCCCTCAACGCTCGCGCAAGGCCTCGGCCTGGGCGCGGATGATCGGCTTGAGCAGGTAGCTCAAGATGCTCTTCTTGCCGGTGATGATGTCCACCGAGGCAACCATGCCGGGAATGATCAGCAGCGGCTGTTGCTCGCTGCCCAGGTGGCTCTTCTCGGTGCGCAGCTTGATCAGGTAGAAGCTGTTGCCGTCCTCGTCGGTGACGGTGTCGGCGCCGATCTGCTCGAGCTGGGCCTTGAGCCCGCCGTAGATGGTGTAGTCGTAGGCGGTGAACTTGACCACCGCCTCTTGGCCGGGATGCAGGAAGGCGATGTCCTGGGGGCGGATGCGCGCCTCGATCAGCAGCTTGTCGTCCAGCGGCACTATCTCCACCAGGTCGCTGCCCGGCTGAATCACCCCGCCGATGGTGTTGACCAACAGCTGCTTGACGATGCCGCGCACCGGCGAGGTGACCAGGGTGCGGTTGACCCTGTCCTCCAGGGCCTTGCCGGTGGACTGGATCTTGGCCAGCTCGGTGCGCGCCTGGTTCAGCTCGGCCAGGGCCTCGCTGCGAAAGCGCCCGCGGGTCTCGTCGATCTTGCGCTCGACTTCCTTGATCGCCGCCTCGGCCCGCGGAATGGCCAGGTTCGAGGCTTCCAGGGCCCCGCGCGCCTCCACCTCGGCGCGCTTGAGGCGCAGCACCTCGACCCGGGAAATCGCCCCCTCGGCCACCAGCGGCTCGGACATGCTGATTTCCTGGCGCAGCAACTTGAGGCTGTTGCCGTACTGGCCCTGCTTGGAGACGAACTCGCGCAGCTCCTGGCGACGCTGGATCAACTGCTCCTCGAGGCCGGCGATTTCATTGGCCAGCTGTTGCCGACGGCTGTTGAACAGCTGCGCCTCGTTCTCGGCCAGGCGCGGCGCCTTCTCGTAGGCCTCCGGGTCAAGCTCCAGCTCGCGTCCCTGGATCTCGGCGCTGAGACGCTCGATTCGCAGTTGCAGGGCCAGGCGATCGGCCTCGGTCTCGCCGACATTGGAGGCGAAGCGGGTGTCGTCCAGACGCAGCAGCGGGTCGCCGATCTCCACCACCTGGCCCTCGCGCACGAACAGCTCGGCGACTATGCCGCCCTCCAGATTCTGGATCTTCTGCAGCCGCGAGGAGGGAATGGCCTTGCCATCGCCACGGGTCACCTCGTCGATCACCGCGAAGTGAGCCCACAGCAGGCCGAAGGCGACGAAGGCAATCAGGCCCCAGATGGTCAGGCGCACCACCCGCGGCGCATCCTCGATCAGCGCCTTCTTGACCTCCGGCACCGGTTCGTCGCCGATGCCGCCGTCGCTGCCGAAGTAGCCGAAAAAGGAAGGCGATTTGGCTTGGCTGGACTTAGCTGGCACTGATCTGCCCCCTGCGCAAGGCTTCCATCACCGCCCCCTTGGGACCGTCGGCGATGATCTGGCCGCGATCGATGATCACCAGGCGATCGACCAGGCTGAGCATGGAAGTGCGGTGGGTCACCAACAGCAGGGTCTTGCTGCCGATCACCGCCGCCAGGCGCTGTTTGAGACGCTCCTCGCCGGTGTTGTCCATGGCGCTGGTCGGTTCGTCGAGCAGCAGGATCGGCGGATCCAGCAGCAGGGCGCGGGCCAGGGCGACATTCTGGCGCTGGCCGCCGGAGAGGTTCTGCCCGCGCTCGCCGACCTGCAGATCGTAGCCCTTCGGATGCAGGCGGGCGTACTCGTGCACGCCGGCCAGCTCGGCCGCCTGCAACACCAGTTCGTCCTCGACGTAGCGGGCGCCGGTGACCAGGTTGTCGCGCAGGGTGCCGGAGAACAGCTGGATGTCCTGGGGCACATAGCCGATGTTGTGGCGCAGGTCGCCGACATCCAGCTGGCGCACATCGATGCCATCGACCAGCAGGCTGCCGGCATCGGGCTGATAGAGGCCGACGATCAGCTTGGCCAGGGAGCTCTTGCCCGAGCCGCTGCGGCCGATGATGCCGATCTTCTCGCCGGGGCGAACCACCAGGTTGATGTTCTTCAGGGCCGCCTGCTGCTGATCCGGGTAGTGGAAGTCCAGCTGGCGGAACTCGATCGCCCCTTCCAGGGTCTGGCGCTTGAGCGGGCGCTCCTGATCCTGGCGCTCCTGCGGCAGCTCCATCATCTGGTCCACCGAATTCATGGTCACCCGCGCCTGCTGGTAACGGGTCAGCAGCCCGGTGACCTGGGTCAGCGGCGCCAGGGCGCGGCCGTTGAGCATGTAGCAGGCGATCAGGCCGCCCATGCTCAGGTTGCCGTCGATGATCTGGTAGACCCCGAGCACGATGATCACCACCCCGGCCAGCTGCTGCAGAAACAGGGTCGAGTTCATCGCCAGACTCGAGAGCATGCGCGCGCGCAGCTCCAGGCGGCCGAGGGTGCCGATGGTCTGCTCCCACAGGTACTGGCGCTCGCTCTCGGCGTTGTTGACCTTGACCGCATCCAGCCCGGCGAGGGTCTCGATCAGGCTCGACTGGCGCTCGGCGGCCAGCGCCATGCTGCGCTCCATGGTCTCGGCCAGCGGCTTTTACAGCGCCCAGCCGATCGCCAGCGCCAGGGGGAAGGCCAGCAGCGGAAGCCACACCAGGTGCCCGCCGATCATGGCGATCACCGCCAGTATCAGGATGGTGAACGGCAGGTCGATGACACTGGCCAGGGTCAGGGAGGCGAGGAAATCGCGCAGTACCTGAAACTCGTGGATGTTCTGGGCGAAGCTGCCGACCCGCGCCGGACGGAACTTCATGGCCATGCCGGCGATGCGCTCGAATAGCGTGGCGGAAATGATCAGGTCGGTCTTCTTGCCGGCCAGGTCCAGGCACAGGCCGCGCAGGGTCTTGAGCAGCAGATCGAAGAGGAAGGCGCCGCCGGCGCCGATGGCCAGCACCCAGAGGGTGGCCTCGGCCTGGTTGGGCAC
>JBFHKK010000308.1:0-3845 GCA_041595475.1 Pseudomonas sp.
ATCGCCGCCCTGCTGCTCGGCGCCGCCCAGGCCAGCGCCACCGACATCGATACCCAGGCCCTGGAGGCGACCCGCGAGAATGCCCGGCGCAACGGCATCGAGCCGCGGCGCCTGAGCCTCTACCTGCCTGCAGACCTGCCGCCCACCCCGGCCGATGTCGTGGTTGCCAACATCCTCGCCGGCCCGCTGATGTCCCTGGCCCCGCAGATCACCCGCCTGGTCAAGCCAGGCGGGCGCCTGGCCCTGTCGGGCATCCTCGCCGAACAGGCCGAAGAAGTGCGCGAGGCCTACGTCAAGGATTTCGTCCTCGACCCCACTGCCAGCAAGGATGGCTGGGTGCGCATCAGCGGCGTGCGCCGCTAGGACAGCACTGCTTGGCCGACCATTGCGTTAGACTAACCGCCTGGTTTCACCGGATCGCCGCATGATCGAGAGTTTTGTCACCCAGTGCCCCCACTGCCGCACCAGTTTCAGGGTCAGCCAGGCCCAGCTCGGCGTCGCCAAGGGTGCCGTGCGCTGCGGGGCCTGCCTGCAAGTGTTCAACGCGGCGCAGCAGTTGCGCGAGCAGGGCCATCACCCCTCGATCGCCCCCGCCAAGCCTGCGCCCAGCGCGCCGGCGGACATCGCCACGCCCCACTCGCCTCGCCCCACCCCCGAGCCGCAAGCAGCGCCAACCCCGGCAACGCCAGCGAGCCCACCTGAGCCGGCCCCGGCGGCCAATAAGACGACCGAAGAGCCGCTGTGGATCCATGACGACCTGGACCTCGACAGCCTCGACCTCGACGAGGAGCTGGCCAAGCTGGAGGAGCAGGAAAATCAGCTATCCCAGCAGTTTCTCGAGATCAAGCGCCCGGACGACCAGGCCGAGCACTTTCTCGCTGCCGCCGACGACAGCCCGGACAAGCATGACGAGCGCTGGGCCGAAGCCCTGCTGCAGGACGAAGCCCCCAGGGCAACTCCGCGGTTGGCACCGACCGCCAGCGCGCCCGTGCGCCCTGTTCAGCCGCCAGCGAAGAAACCGAACGAACCCGATGCAAATCCAGCGCCGGGCAATCTGAGCGCCTCGCGCGAGGAAATCGCGCTGAGCGCGATCACCGATCTCGAGGATGAATTCGACACCGATGCACCGGCGGCAGAAGCCGACATCAAGCCCTCGCGGACCGAGCCGCGCCTGCGCGCCGAACGCCTGTTCGAGCTGGATGACGAACCATTGCGACTGGATTGGCGGCGCCCGCGCAAACCCTGGGGCCGCTGGATCGGCTGGGGCCTGCTGAACCTGCTGGGCGCCAGCGCCCTGGCCGGTCAATACCTGGCCTACCACTTCGACCAACTGGCCCGACAGGATCAGTATCGCCCCTGGTTCGAGCAACTGTGTCCGCCGCTGGGCTGCGTGCTGCCCTCGAAGGTCGACATCGAGCAGATCAAGAGCAGCAACCTGGTGGTGCGCAGCCATCCCGAGTTCAGCGGTGCACTGGTGGTCGATGCCATCCTCTACAATCGCGCGCCCTTTACCCAGCCCTTCCCCCTGCTGGAAATTCGCTTCGCCGACCTCAACGGCCAGCTGCTCGCCAGTCGCCGCTTCAAGCCCAGCGAATACCTCGCCGGGGAACTGGCCGGCAAGGCGGACATGCCGCCGCAGACGCCAATCCACGTGTCCCTCGAGATCCTCGATCCCGGCGCCCAGGCGGTCAATTACAGCCTGAGCTTCCACTCCCCGGAATAGACAGCCCCGGACCATGCCAGCGGGCAAGGCCCCATCCAAACCGCTGGCGATAAGTGGGCAACTGTTCAGAATTTGTTCAAAACACGCTTTTACCGCTCCAACAGAGCGGGTATTATTCCCACCCTTTTCGCACCCTCCTATCGATCTCAACAGCCCGCCTTTTGAGCAGGGAAGCCCTATGTCGACGCTATGCATCGGCCCCCACACATTGCCCAACCGGCTGATTCTCGCGCCCATGGCCGGCGTCACCGACCGCCCGTTCCGACAGCTGTGTCGGCGCCTGGGCGCCGGCCTGGTGGTGTCGGAGATGGTCACCAGCGACGTGCGCCTGTGGAACACCCGCAAGTCCAGCCTGCGCCTGTTGCATGAGGACGATCCGGCGCCGCGCTCGGTGCAGATCGCCGGCGGCGATCCGCAGATGCTCGCCGAGGCGGCGCGCAGGAATGTCGAACTGGGTGCGCAGATCATCGACATCAACATGGGCTGCCCGGCCAAGAAGGTCTGCAACAAGGCCGCCGGCTCGGCCCTGCTCAAGGATCAAGCGCTGGTGCATGAGATTCTGCACGCCGTGGTCGCGGCGGTGGACGTGCCTGTGACCCTGAAAATCCGCACCGGCTGGGATCGCCAGCACAAAAATGGCGTCGAGGTGGCTAGGATCGCCGAACAAGCCGGCATAGTCGCGCTGGCCGTGCACGGGCGCACCCGCGCCGATCTCTACACCGGCGAGGCCGAATACGAGACCATCGCCGCGATCAAGCAGGCCGTATCCATTCCGGTGCTGGCCAACGGCGACATCGATTCGCCGGAGAAGGCCGGCGCGGTGCTCGCCGCCACCGGCGCCGACGGCCTGCTGATCGGCCGCGCCGCCCAGGGCCGCCCGTGGATCTTTCGCGAGATCGAGCACTACCTGCGCACCGGCGAAAAGCGTGCGGCGCCGGGCCTTGAGGAAGTGGAACGCATCCTGCTTGAACACCTGGCCGCGCTGCACGCCTTCTATGGCGAGGTCATGGGCGTGCGCATCGCCCGCAAGCACGTCGGCTGGTATCTCGCAACCCTGCCGGGCGCCAGGGAGTTTCGCGCCCGCTTCAACCATCTGGACAGCACGCACGCGCAGCGCGCCGAGATCTGCCGCTACTTTGGCGATCGGCATAACCAAGGAGAAGAGGTGGCCGCATGACCCTGACGACAGAGACTTTTGAGACTGGAACTGCAGCCGTGAGCGACAACAGCAGCCTGAAACAGCACCTCACCACCCCCAGTGAGGAGGGACAAACCCTGCGCGGCAGCGTCGAGAAGGCACTGCACAACTACTTTGCGCACTTGGAAGGGGCCGAAGTCACCGACGTCTACAACCTGGTCCTGACCGAAGTCGAGGCGCCTCTGCTGGAAACCGTGATGAGTTACGTCAAGGGCAACCAGACCAAGGCCTCCGAACTGCTCGGGCTCAATCGCGGCACCCTGCGCAAGAAGCTCAAGCAGTACGACCTGCTGTAAGCACCCAATACCCGCAAGAGGGCGGCTGGTGATGACCGGCCGCCCTTTTTGCTCCCATTTTCAAGCCTGATGGACAGTAGCATGACCGACCAGACCACCCGCCTCCCCATTCGCCGCGCGCTGATCAGCGTCTCCGACAAGACCGGCATCCTCGAGTTCGCCCGCGAACTGAGCGCCCTGGGCGTGGAGATTCTCTCCACCGGCGGCACCTACAAGCTGCTCAAGGACAATGGCGTGGCGGCCGTGGAAGTGGCCGACTACACCGGCTTCCCGGAAATGATGGACGGCCGGGTCAAGACCCTGCACCCGAAGATCCACGGCGGCATCCTCGGCCGTCGCGCCCTCGACGGCGCGGTGATGGAGCAGCACGGCATCCAGCCGATCGATCTGGTGGCGGTCAACCTCTACCCCTTCGCCGCCACCGTGGCCAAGCCAGGCTGCGAATTGGCCGATGCCATCGAGAACATCGACATCGGCGGCCCGACCATGGTCCGCAGCGCGGCGAAGAACCACACGGACGTCGCCATCGTGGTCAACGCCGAAGACTACGCGTCCGTGCTCGACAACCTGAAAAATGGCGGCCTCACTTACGCCCAGCGCTTCGACCTGGCGCTCAAGGCCTTCGAGC
>JBFHKK010000309.1:0-3828 GCA_041595475.1 Pseudomonas sp.
ACCGGCATATTTCACCGACGTCAGCGGACTGGCGCCGGTACCGCCGTCGTAGCCGGCAATGGTGATCAGGTCGGCATAGGCCTTGGCCACGCCGGCGGCGATGGTGCCGACGCCAGCCTCGGCCACCAGCTTGACCGATACCAGCGCGGCCGGGTTGACCTGCTTGAGGTCATAGATCAGCTGCGCCAGATCCTCGATCGAGTAGATGTCGTGGTGCGGCGGCGGCGAAATCAGGGTGACGCCCGGCACCGCATAGCGCAGGCGGGCGATCAGGCCGTTGACCTTGCCGCCCGGCAGCTGGCCGCCCTCGCCCGGCTTGGCGCCCTGGGCCACCTTGATCTGCAGCACTTCGGCGTTGACCAGGTATTCCGGGGTGACGCCGAAGCGGCCGGTGGCCACCTGCTTGATCTTCGAGCTGCGGGCGGTGCCGTAGCGCGCCGGGTCTTCGCCACCCTCGCCGGAGTTGGAGCGCGCGCCGAGACGGTTCATCGCCTCAGCGATGGCCTCGTGGGCCTCCGGCGACAGGGCGCCGAGGGAAATACCGGCGGAATCGAAGCGCTTGAGGATGGCCTCCAGCGGCTCGACCTCGTCCAGCGCCAGGGGGCTGGCGGCCAGCTTCGGCTTGAGCAGGTCGCGGATCATCGACACCGGGCGGGTATCGACCAGGGCGCTGTATTCCTTGTACTTCTCGTAGCTGCCCTGCTGCACGGCGGCTTGCAGGGTGCTGACCACGTCGGGGTTGTAAGCGTGGTATTCGCCACCGTAAACGAACTTGAGCAGACCGCCCTGCTGGATCGCCTTGCGGTTGTTCCAGGCCTCGGCGGCCAGGGCCTGCTGTTCGGCCTCCAGGTCGACGAAGCGGGCGCCCTTGATGCGGCTGGCGACGCCGCGGAAGCACAGTTCCGTGACCTCGTCGGCCAGGCCGACGGCCTCGAACAGCTGGGCGCCACGGTAGGAGGCGACGGTGGAAATGCCCATCTTCGAGAGGATCTTCAGCAGGCCCTTGGCGATGCCCTTGCGGTAGTGCTTGAAGACCTCGTAGAGATCGCCCAGCACCTCGCCGGTGCGGATCAGATCGCCCAGCACTTCATAGGCCAGGAACGGATAGACCGCCGAGGCGCCGAAGCCGAGCAGCACCGCATAGTGGTGCGGGTCGCGGGCGGTGGCGGTCTCGACCAGAATGTTGCAATCGCAGCGCAGGCCCTTCTCGGTCAGGCGGTGGTGCACCGCGCCTGTGACCAGCGCGGCATGGGCCGGCAGCTTGCCCGGGCCGATATGCCGGTCGCTCAATACCAGCAGCACCTTGCCGCCGCGCACCGCCTCCTCGGCCTGGTCGGCCATGTTGCGCACGGCCGCCTCCAGCCCGACAGTCTCGTCGTAGTTCAGATCGATCAGCTGGTGTTCGAAGCCCGGACGCTCCAGGCTCATCAGCGCACGCCACTTGGCCGGCGAAATCACCGGGCTGCTGAGGATCACCCGGGTCGCATGCTCCGGGGTTTCGGCGAAGATGTTGCGCTCGGCCCCCAGGCAGACTTCCAGGGACATGACGATGGCTTCGCGCAGCGGATCGATCGGCGGGTTGGTGACCTGGGCGAACTGCTGGCGGAAATAATCGTAGGGCGAACGCACGCGCTGGCTGAGGACCGCCATGGGCGTGTCGTCACCCATGGAGCCCACCGCCTCCTGGCCCTGTTCGGCCAGCGGCCGCAGCACCTGGTCACGCTCCTCGAAGGTGACCTGGAACATCTTCATGTACTGCTTGAGCTGGTCGACATCGTAGAAGGCCGAACCATGGTCGCGATCTTCCAGGGTCGCCTGGATGCGCTGGGCGTGCTTGCGCAGCCATTGCTTATAGGGATGGCGCGACTTCAGGCGATTGTCGATGTCGTCGGTGCCCAGCACCTGGCCGGTCTCGGTATCCACCGCGAGGATCTGGCCCGGGCCGACCCGGCCCTTGGCGATCACATCCTCGGGGGCGTAGTTCCAGACGCCGATCTCCGAGGCCAGGGTGATGTAGCCGTTCTTGGTGGTGACCCAGCGCGCCGGGCGCAGGCCGTTGCGATCGAGCAGGCAGACCGCATGGCGGCCGTCGGTCAGCACCACGCCGGCCGGACCATCCCAGGGCTCCATGTGCATGGAGTTGAACTCGTAGAAGGCGCGCAGATCGGCGTCCATGGTCTCGACGTTCTGCCAGGCCGGCGGAATGATCATGCGCACGCCGCGGAACAGGTCGATGCCGCCGGTGACCATCAACTCAAGCATGTTGTCCATGCTCGAGGAGTCGGAGCCGACCCGGTTGACCAGCGGGCCCAACTCGTCGAGATCGCCGATCAACTCGTTGGCAAACTTGGTGCGCCGGGCCTGGGCCCAGTTGCGGTTGCCGGTGATGGTGTTGATCTCGCCGTTGTGGGCGAGGAAGCGGAATGGCTGGGCCAGCGGCCACTTCGGCAGGGTGTTGGTGGAAAACCGCTGGTGGAACACGCAGATGGCCGTCTGCAAGCGCTCGTCGCCCAGATCCGGGTAGAACTGCTGCAGGTCGGCCGGCATCATCAGGCCCTTGTAGATCAGGGTCTTGTGCGAAAAGCTGCAGATGTAATGGTCGCTGTCCTCGGCATTGGCCACCGAGGAACGGCGCCGGGCGGTAAACAGCTTGATGGCGAATTCCTGGTCGCTGAGGCCCTCGCCGCCGATGAACACCTGCTCGATCTGCGGCAGGCGCTCGAGGGCCAGGCGGCCGAGCACGCTGGTGTCGACCGGAACCTTGCGCCAGCCGACCAGGGTCAGGCCGGCGGCGATGATCTCGCGGTTCATGTGTTCGCGAGCGACCTCGGCCCTGGCCGGGTCCTGATTGAAGAACACCATGCCCACGGCATACTGCTTGGGCAACTCGGCGGCGAAATGCTCATGGGCCACGGCGCGCAGAAAGGCATCGGGCTTCTGAATCAAGAGCCCACAACCGTCGCCGGTCTTGCCGTCGGCGTTGATGCCGCCACGATGAGTCATGCAAGTCAGGGCTTCGATGGCGGTCTGCAGCAGGTGATGGCTCGCCTCGCCCTGCATATGGGCGATCAGGCCGAAGCCGCAGTTATCCTTGAACTCATCAGGACGATACAAACCTGCTTTCATAGGGACTCTCACCAGACGGCCTCTTTCAAGGCTATTGCTTTGTAATTCAAATACTTACCAGACGCGCAGGAGCGTACTCCAGCTTTGCGCAGGCAAAAGGGAGGCTATTGTACCTATCCCCGGGTAGCGCCACAAACATTCGTGGCGCGGCACCGCAAGGCCATGTCGCCATCGCGGAGGAAGGGACCATGGGGGCGTGCTAACGACCCCATGGTCATGCGTCAGCGAGCCGGGATCATTTCCTGCCTGATGCTGGCGAAGGTCCGCGGCCAGGGCTTACCCGCTTGAACCTTGGCCGGCAACTGCTTGAGCGCCGCCTGGGCCGCCTCGCGGGTGGCGAAGCTGCCATAGGTCACGACATAGAGTGGCGCGCCCTGATGCAGCTTCTTGAAATAGCGATACTCGCCGCCGTTCTGCGCGACGAATGCCTGGGCGCTATGCTCCAGGCGCGCCCCCAGAATCTGCAGGGTGTAACGCGCGCCGCTTTGTGCCGCATACCAGCCCGCGCCACCGCCAGACTGGGGGGTAGCCGCAGCCACTGACGCCTTAGGCGCCGCCGCCACCTGAGCTGGCGCGGAAACAGCAGGCGCCACTGGCTGGGCAGGCGCAGAAACCGCCTTGAGCGGCTGGCTCGCGGTCTTCGCTGCGACGGCCTCCGGAGCCGGAATCGCTGCTGGTTTGGGCTCGAGCCCGAGCGGATCA
>JBFHKK010000310.1:0-3826 GCA_041595475.1 Pseudomonas sp.
AAGCTGATGGGAGACGACTGAATGAGCAATGACGGCGTGAATGCAGGCCGGCGTCGCTTCTTGGTGGCGGCCACCTCCGTGGTGGGTGCTGCTGGAGCGGTGGGTGCCGCGGTCCCGTTCGTGGGGTCATGGTTCCCGAGCGCCAAGGCTAAAGCTGCCGGTGCACCTGTGAAGGTGAACGTCAGCAAGATCGAGCCCGGCCAGCAGATGGTTGCCGAGTGGCGAGGGCAGCCGGTGTTCATCGTGCGCCGTACCGACGAGATTCTCGATAATCTGAGCAAGATCGAGGAGCGTCTGGCCGATGCCACCTCTCAGGCCTCGGTACAGCCGACCTACGTCGATCCGAAAACCCGCTCGATCAAGCCGGAAGTGTTGCTGCTGGTGGGGCTCTGCACCCATCTCGGTTGTGCGCCGTCCTTCCGTCCGGAAGTGGCACCGGCTGACCTCGGTGCCGACTGGGTGGGCGGCTACTTCTGCCCTTGTCACGGTTCCCGCTACGACATGGCCGGGCGTGTCTACAAGGCCCAGCCCGCACCCTTGAACCTGCCGGTGCCGCCGCACATGTACGAGTCGGATGACGTCATCGTCATCGGCGTGGACCAGGAGACCGCCTGATGAGTAAGTTCATGGAATGGGTGGATGCGCGCTTCCCCGCCACCAAGATGTGGGAAGACCATCTGTCCAAGTATTACGCCCCGAAGAACTTCAACTTCTTCTACTTCTTTGGCTCGCTGGCCCTGCTGGTGCTGGTCAATCAGATCCTCACCGGCATCTGGCTGACCATGAGCTTCACGCCTTCGGCCGAAGAGGCGTTCGCCTCGGTCGAGTACATCATGCGCGACGTGGAGTACGGCTGGATCATCCGCTACCTGCACTCCACCGGCGCCTCGGCGTTCTTCGTCGTGGTCTATCTGCACATGTTCCGCGGCCTGCTCTACGGCTCTTATCAGAAGCCGCGCGAGCTGGTGTGGATCTTCGGCATGCTGATCTACCTGATGCTGATGGCCGAAGCCTTCATGGGCTATCTGCTGCCGTGGGGCCAGATGTCCTACTGGGGCGCCCAGGTGATCATCTCCCTGTTCGGCGCCATTCCGGTGATCGGCGACGACCTGACCCAGTGGATTCGCGGTGACTACCTGATCTCCGGCATCACCCTGAACCGCTTCTTTGCCATGCATGTGGTGGCCCTGCCGATCGTCATCCTCGGTCTGGTGGTGCTGCACATCCTGGCCCTGCACGAGGTCGGTTCGAACAATCCGGACGGCGTCGACATCAAGAAGAACAAGGACGAGAACGGCAAGCCGCTCGACGGCATCGCCTTCCACCCCTACTACACCGTCAAGGACATCGTCGGCGTGGTGGTTTTCCTGTTCATCTTCTGCTTCGTGGTGTTCTTCTTCCCGGAAATGGGCGGTTACTTCCTCGAGAAGCCCAACTTCGAGCAGGCCAACCCGTTCAAGACCCCCGAGCACATTGCGCCGGTGTGGTACTTCACCCCCTTCTACGCGATCCTGCGCGCGGTGCCGGACAAGCTGCTCGGCGTGATCGCCATGGGCGCGGCCATCGCCATCCTGTTCGTGCTGCCCTGGCTGGATCGCAGCCCGGTCAAGTCGATGCGTTACAAGGGCTGGCTGAGCAAGATCTGGTTGCTGGTGTTCTGCGTCTCCTTCGTCATCCTCGGTGTGCTCGGCGTTCTGGCACCGACCCCGGGCCGTACGCTGCTGTCGCAGGTGTGTACCTTCCTGTACTTCGCGTACTTCATCCTGATGCCGTTCTACACCAGGATGGAAAAAACCAAACCGGTTCCGGAAAGGGTGACAGGCTGATGAAGAAGCTATTTGCTGCACTGGTGTTCGCTGCAATGCCGGCCCTGGCGCTTGGGGCCGGCAGCAACTATCCGCTGGACAAGGTCGATATCGATCTGACCGACAAGGCCGGCATGCAGGATGGCCTGCGCACCTTCGCCAACTATTGCATGGGCTGCCACGGCGCCAAGTTCCAGCGCTATGAGCGGGTCGCCGACGACCTCGGCATCCCCCACGAACTGATGCTGGACAACGTCGTGTTCACCAATGCCAAGATCGGTGATCACATGAAGATCGGCATGCAGCCGGAAGACGCCAAGGCCTGGTTCGGCGCGGCGCCGCCCGACCTGACCCTGGTCGCCCGCGTGCGCGGCGCCGACTGGCTCTACACCTACCTGCGCACCTTCTACGAAGACCCGAGCCGTCCTTTGGGGGCCAATAACAAGGTCTTCCCGAATGTCGGCATGCCCAACGTGCTCTCGAGCCTGCAGGGCCGGCAGTACATCGGCTGCAAGCAGGTGCAGGTGGTCGAGGACGGTAAGAAGCAGTTCGACCCTTTGACCGGCACCCCGATCACCCACGAGGCCTGTGATCAGCTGACCATCGAGCCGAAGACCGGCACGCTCACCGAGGCCGAGTTCGACGAGAAGATCAAGAACCTGGTGACCTTCCTGGCCTACTCGGCCAACCCGGTCAAGCTGGAGAGTCAGCGCATCGGCACCTACGTGCTGCTGTACCTGGCCTTCTTCTTCGTGTTCGCCTACCTGCTCAAGCGTGAGTACTGGAAAGACGTGCACTGATCGGTGTCCCTTGCTGCATCGACCTGCGCGCCCGTTGGGGCGCGCAGGTCTTTCTGTTTCAAACAACCTGATAAGCGAGGAGGATCGCCATGGGCGTGACCAATAGGTTGGCCTGCTATTCCGACCCCGCCGACCACTATTCCCATCGCGTACGCCTCGTGCTCGCCGAGAAGGGTGTCAGCGCCGAAATCATCGACGTCGAGCCGGGCCGCTGCCCGCCCGAACTGCTCGAGATCAACCCTTACGCCAGTCTGCCGACCCTGGTCGATCGCGACCTCGCGTTGTACGAGTCGAGCGTGGTCATGGAGTATCTGGACGAGCGCTACCCGCACCCGCCCCTGCTGCCCGTGTATCCGGTGGCCCGGGCCAATAGCCGTCTGCTGATCCATCGCATCCAGCGCGACTGGTGCGCGCTGGTCGATGTGATTCTCGAGCCGCGCAGCAAGGAGTCCGCCCGCGCGGTGGCACGCAAGGAGCTGCGCGAGAGCCTGGCTGGGGTGTCGGCGCTGTTTGCCGACAAGCCATACTTTCTCAGCGAGGAGCTGAGCCTGGTCGATTGCTGCCTGCTGCCGATCCTCTGGCGCCTGCCGATCATGGGCATCGAACTGCCTCGGGCCGCAAAACCCTTGCTCGACTACATGGATCGCCAGTTTGCCCGCGAGGCCTTTCAGGCCAGCCTGTCGCCCGCCGAGCGCGAGATGCGTTAACCGCAAAGGAGCTTTAGATGAACTCCAGTCGCCCCTATCTGGTCCGCGCCCTCTATGAGTGGATCGTCGACAACGATTGCACGCCCCACCTGCTGGTCAACGCCGACTTCGCCGGGGTGCAGGTGCCGCCGGGATTCGCTAGCGACGGCCAGATCGTGCTCAATGTATCCCCGGGTGCCGTGCGCCATCTGCATATGGATAACGAGGCGGTCAGCTTCGAAGGGCGCTTCGGCGGCGTGGCCCACAGCCTCTATATCCCCAGCGGTGCGGTGCTGGCGATCTATGCCCGGGAAAATGGTCAGGGCATGGTGTTCGATCTGGAGCCGCCGGTGCCGGACGACGATGACGGCCCCGACGACCAGGGGCCGTCCGGCGGGGAGCCGCCCAGGCCAAGCCGCAAGCCGAGCCTGAAAGTGGTCAAGTAAACAAAAAAGGGCGATCCATGGATCGCCCTTTTTTGTTTACTTGACCACTTTCAGGCTCGGCTTGCGGCTTGGCCTGGGCGGCTCCCCGC
>JBFHKK010000311.1:0-3820 GCA_041595475.1 Pseudomonas sp.
GCCGGGGTGGCCTTGACCCAGCGCCCGTGCAGGTAGAACTCGGTGTAACCATGCATGGCGAACACCTCGCTGCGCAGCAGCTCGAGCAGCCGCGGCGTGGCCAGATGGTTGCGCACATCGGCCAGGCCGATGCGCGCCGCAATCCCGCAATGCCGGGCGCAGGCCGCCAGCAGGGTTGCCTTGGGCACGCAGTAGCTCTCACTGCTGGCGAGCGCCGCGCTGCCCTTGAGGGTCTCAGGGTCGCGGCTGAACACATAGGGGTTGTAGCGAATCCCGTCGCGCACCGCGTAATAGAGGGCGACCGCCTGCTCGCGCGGGTCGCGGCTGCGGCCCCGGGCCCGCTCGGCGAATTCGATCACCGCCGGATGATCGCTGTCGATGAAACGAGCGGGTTCCAAATATTCGCGCATGTGCGGCCTCCGAGGTCAGGCGTTCAGTCTAACGGCGACGATCGCGCCGCAGGCACGACGATTCGGCCAAGTGCGCCGGCCTTGCCGCCAACCTTCGCCCGGGCCGACTAAGCTCGTGCTTAGTCTTTTCACCCCTATCCGCATGGAGGCTTCTCATGCTCGCAGTCTGGTTGCTGGTCTTGGTGCTCGGCAGCGCCTACCTGGCCCACCGCCGCAGTTCCCCGTTCTCGGCCCTGACGCTGGTCGCCGCCTATCTGCTCGCCATGGGCCTGTTCAGCGCCTGCCCGGGCTGGCTGCTGGCACTGCTATGGCTACTGTGGCTGGGTATCAGCCTGCCGCTGCTGCTGCCCGACCTGCGCCGCCAGTATGTCAGCGCCCCCCTGTTCGCCTGGTTCAAACGCGTCTTGCCGCCGATGTCGGACACCGAGCGCGAGGCCATCGAGGCCGGCACCGTCTGGTGGGACGGCGAGTTGTTCAGCGGCCGGCCCAACTGGTACAAGCTGCTCGACTATCCCGAGCCGCGCCTGAGCGAGGAAGAACAGGCCTTTCTCGACGGCCCCACCGAGGCGCTCTGCGCCATGGTCGACGACTGGCAGGTCGGCCAGCAGCTGGACCTGCCGAAAGAAGCCTGGGAGCACATCAAGCAGCACGGCTTCTTCGCCTTGATCATCCCCAAGGAATATGGCGGCAAGGGCTTTTCCGCCTACGCCCATTCACAGGTGGCGATGAAACTGGCGACCCGCTGCGGCGACCTGGCCTCCACCGTGATGGTGCCCAATTCCCTGGGCCCCGCCGAACTGCTGCTGCACTACGGCACCGATGAGCAGCGCCAGCATTACCTGCCGCGCCTGGCGCGCGGCGAAGAGATCCCCTGCTTCGCCCTGACCGGCCCGCTGGCCGGCTCCGACGCCGGCGCCATGCCCGATACCGGCATCGTCTGCAAGGGCCAGTGGCAGGGCAAGGAAGTCATCGGCCTGCGCCTGAACTGGGAAAAGCGCTACATCACCCTGGGTCCGGTCGCCACCCTGCTGGGTCTGGCCTTCAAGGCCTATGACCCCGACCACCTGCTCGGCGAGCAGGAGGAGCTGGGCATCAGCCTGGCGCTGATCCCCACCGACACCCCCGGGGTAGAGATCGGCCGGCGCCATCTGCCCCTCGGCGCCGCCTTCATGAACGGGCCCAACTCCGGCCAGGACGTGTTCGTGCCGCTGGACTACCTGATCGGCGGGCGCGAGATGCTCGGCAAGGGCTGGATGATGTTGATGAACTGCCTGTCGGTGGGCCGTTCGATTTCCCTGCCGGCGGTCGGCACCGGCGTCGCCAAGTTCACCAGCCTGGTCAGCGGCCAGTACGGCCAGCTGCGCGAACAGTTCGGCGTGCCCCTGGCTGCCTTCGAGGGCATCCAGGAGGCGCTGGCGCAGATCGCCGGCAACGCCTGGCTGATGGACAGCGCGCGCATCCTCACCGCCCACGCCGTGGATCTGGGCGAAAAGCCCTCGGTGCTCTCGGCGGTGCTCAAGTATCACCTCACCGAGCGCGGCCGCAGTTGCATCCAGCACGCCATGGACGTGCACGGCGGCAAGGCCATCAGCATGGGGCCGCGCAACTACCTCGGGCGCGCCTGGCAGTCCGCGCCGATCTTCATCACCGTCGAAGGCGCCAACATCCTCTCGCGCAACCTGATGATCTTCGGCCAGGGCGCCATCCGCTGCCATCCCTATGTGCTCAAGGAGATGAGCCTGGCGGCCCGCGACGATCAGGAGCGGGCCCTGACCGAGTTCGATCAGGTGCTGCTGCAGCACATCGGCTTTGCCGTCGGCAACGCGGCCAGCAGTCTGCTGCTCAGCCTGAGCCTGGGCCGCCTGGGCCAGGCCCCGGGCGACAACCTCAGCCAGCGCTACTTCCGCGCCCTCAATCGCCTGGCCGCCGCCTTCGCCCTGCTGGCCGACCTCAGCATGTTGCTGCTGGGCGGCGAACTGAAGCGCCGCGAGCGCCTCTCGGCGCGCCTGGGCGATGTGCTCAGCCACCTCTACCTGGCCTCGGCCGCGCTCAAGCGCTACCACGATCTGGACTACCCCTCGCATTCACGCCCGCTGCTGCGCTGGGCCCTGGAGGACAGTCTGGCCCGCGCCGAACGGGCACTGCAGGCCCTGCTCGACAACTTCCCCAGCCGCCTGCTGGGCCTGGCCCTGCGCCTGCTGGTACTGCCCTTCGGCCGTCGGCATCGCGGGCCGGGAGACAAACTGGACGCCGAAGTGGCCGAAATCATCGGGCGCAACCGTGGCGACGCGGCCCTGGAGGAACTGCTCCAAGGCTGCTACCGACCGCACACGGAAGCGGGCCCGGTGGCGGCGCTGCAGCGGGCCATGGACCTGCGCGAGCGCTGCCGCGAGGCGCAGGACAAGCTGGAACGGGCGGTGCGTGGCGGGCAACTGCAAAAAGCTGCCGAGGCCGAGCTGCTCGATGCGGCCCTCGAGGCCGGCGTACTCAGCAGCGACGAGGCGCAACAGCTCGAGCAGCTGCAAGCCGCCGTCAGAGAAGTCATCGACGTCGACGACTTCAGCAAAAGCGAACTCGAACTGGCCGACGGCCAGGTTCGCTAGCGGGACAGCGCGGCGCGGCCACTCTATACTGCCGCGCCCGTTTCATTGTCAGGACTCTTCGCCATGGCCACTGCCTACCTCGATCACCATCTCGCCCTGCTGACCCATCTGCGCGGCATTCTGGTCGCCCTGGGTGATGCCGAGCAGATTCTCGATGACAGCCATGCCCTGTTTCTCGAGCGCTTCGACGAGCTGCTCAGCGAGCTGCCGGGCGATACCGACGCCAACCTGTACCTGGGCCAGGACCTGATCAGCCAGATATTCCAGCGTTATCCGCAGATCGCCCATCTGGTGCCGCGGGATCTGCTGTGGTTCTTCGGCGGCGATTGCCTGCACTTCATGCCGGACGAGGAGATCGAACTCTACCAGCGCCTGGACGAGCGCCGCTTCGAAGCCGAGCAGCGCGGCGCAGCCTTCGACTGGACTCAAGAGAAGCAGCTGCTGGCCTTGCCGCCGGAAAGCAGCAAGCACTGAGCCGTTATCCGCGTCGTCCGCTGTGGGCGGGCCGCTGAGGGCAAATCCGACGGAAACGAAAACGCCGCTCGATGAGCGGCGTTTTCCTGTATTTGGAGCGGGAAACGAGACTCGAACTCGCGACCCCGACCTTGGCAAGGTCGTGCTCTACCAACTGAGCTATTCCCGCAATACAACCAAAATGGCGTCCCCTAGGGGACTCGAACCCCTGTTACCGCCGTGAAAGGGCGGTGTCCTAGGCCACTAGACGAAGGGGACCTTGGAACTTCATACGCTTGCCGTGGCAAACGCGTTAGATCTGGAGCGGGAAACGAGACTCGAACTCGCGACCCC
>JBFHKK010000312.1:0-3813 GCA_041595475.1 Pseudomonas sp.
GGCATCAAGCGGGTGGTGATCGGCGAGAACCAGACCTTCCTCGGCGAGGAAGCGCTGCTGCGCGAGCGCGGCGTGACCCTGGAGGTGCTGCAGGACGCCGAGTGCATCGCCCTGATGCACGACTTCATCGCCGCCCAGCCGACGCTCTGGAACGAGGATATCGGCGAATAGCCGAGCGCCAGACAGCAAGAAGCCGCCCGCAGGCGGCTTCTCGAGGACGCGGGAAAGCGGCTTAGAGCTGCGGGCCGGCGTCGCGGATGGCGGCGGAGACGTCGAACTTCTTGAAGTTCTCGATGAACAGCTTGGCCAGGCCCTTGGCGGCCTCGTCATAGGCGTTCGGGTCTTCCCAGGTGTTGCGCGGGTTGAGCAGCTGGGTGTCGACACCCGGCACAGCGGTGGGCACGCTCAGGTTGATGATCGGCAGCTGCTCGGTCTCGGCGCCGATCAGCGCGCCGCTCTGGATGGCGGCGATCACGCTGCGGGTGGTGGGGATGTTGAAACGCTGGCCGACGCCGTAGCCGCCGCCGGTCCAGCCGGTGTTGACCAGATAGACCTTGGAACCGAAGCCGCGGATGCGCTTGATCAGCAGCTCGGCGTACTCGCCGGCCGGGCGCGGGAAGAAGGGCGCGCCGAAGCAGGTGGAGAAGGTCGACTTGATGCCGGCATCCGAACCCATCTCGGTGGAACCGACCAGCGCGGTGTAGCCGGAGAGGAAGTGATAGGCGGCCTGCTCCTCGTTGAGGATGGACACCGGCGGCAGCACCCCGGTCAGGTCGCAGGTGAGGAAGATCACCGCGTTCGGCTCGCCGCCGAGGTTCTTCTCGCTGCGCTTGTCGACGTGGCTCAGCGGATAGGCGGCGCGGCTGTTCTGAGTCAGGCTGTCGTCGGCGTAGTCGGGCACGCGCTGCTCGTCGAGCACCACGTTTTCCAGCACCGCGCCGAAGCGGATGGCGTTCCAGATCACCGGCTCGTTCTTCTGCGACAGGTCGATGCACTTGGCGTAGCAGCCACCCTCGATGTTGAACACCACGCCCTCGCCCCAGCCGTGCTCGTCGTCGCCGATCAGGTAGCGCGAGGGGTCGGCCGAGAGGGTGGTCTTGCCGGTGCCGGACAGGCCGAAGAACAGGGTCACGTCGCCGTCCTCGCCGATGTTGGCGGCGCAGTGCATCGGCAGCACGTCGGCCTCCGGCAGCAGGAAGTTCTGCACGCTGAACATGGCCTTCTTCATCTCGCCGGCGTAGCGCATGCCGGCGATCAGCACCTTCTTGGCGGCGAAATTGATGATCACGCAGCCATCGGAATGGGTGCCGTCACGCTCGGGCACGCATTCGAAGTTGGCGACGTTGAGAATCTGCCACTCGGCCTTGGCGGCCGGGTTGTACTGCGCCGGCTCGATAAACAGGCAGCGGCCGAAGAGGTTCTGCCAGGCGGTGGCGGTGGTCATCTTGACCGGCAGGTAGTGGGCCTCGGCAGCCCCTACGTGGACGTGGGAAACGAAGCTGTCCTGGGCATCGGAGAAGGCCTGCACGCGGTCCCAGAGGGCGTCGAACTTGTCCGCCGGGAAGGGCCGGTTGATCGGACCCCAGGCGATCTTCGCCTCGCTGCCCGGCTCCTTGACGATGAAGCGGTCGGCCGGCGAACGGCCGGTGCGCTGGCCGGTACGCACCACCAGCGAGCCGTTGGCGGCCAGCTCGCCTTCTTGGCGACGCAGGGCTTCTTCAACCAGTTGAGCGGCGCTGATGTCGGTGTACACGGCGGTGTTGGCTTGCGTCATGTGAGTCCCCGTCGGCCGGCCGGCCGATTCATCCAAACGTTTTGTAGTCACGCGCTGGCGCCACTACAGCGAGAAAAAAGTCGCGGGAGTATGCCAGAAAGCACCGCCCTTGGCAGCCTCGGATAAACCGAGTGGCCCTATAGCGCCTGGCTATGACCTCAGTGGCGGGTATCCGAGGGCGCGTCGCTGCCGCCGCCGGCGAACAGCTGGGCCACATCGGCCGCGTCGAAGCGGTAGCGCTGGTTGCAGAACTGACAGTCGATCTCCACCTGGCCGCCGTGCTCGTCGAGCAACAGCTCGGCATCGGCCTGGCCCAGGCTGATCAGCGCCCGGGCCGAGCGCTCGCGCGAGCAGCTGCAGCGAAAGCGCAGCGCGCGGGGCTCGAACAGCCGCAGCTGCTCCTGGTGATAGAGCCGGTGCAGCAGCGTCTCGTTGTCCAGACCGAGCAGTTCCTCGGCCTGCAGGGTGTCGGCCAGGGTGGTCAGGTGCTGCCAGCTGGCGGCGCGCTCCTCGCCGTCCTTCAGGCGGTCGGCCGGCAGCTGCTGCAGCAGCAGGCCACGGGCGCGCTGGCCGTCGGCGCACAGCCAGAAACGGCTGGGCAGCTGTTCGGAGCTGGCGAAATAGCGGGTCAGGCAGTCGGCCAGGGTGACGCCGTCCAGCTCGACTATGCCCTGGTAGCGCTGGCCGTTTTTCGGCTCGATGGTGATGGCCAACACCCCTTCTGGCATCAACTCGGGCAGACCGGCCTCGGCGCCGATCTGCTCGCTGTGATAGCGGGCGATGCCACGCAGGTCGCCATCGCTCGAGCACTCGACCATCAACAAGGGCAGCGCCCCGGATGAGCGCGCCTGCAGCACCAGCAGGCCGTCGAACTTGAGGGTGCCGATCAGCAGCGAGGCGGCGGCCAAGAGTTCGCCGAGCAGCTGAGCGACCGGCTGCGGATAGGGATGCTTGGCCAGCACGTGCCGGTAGCTCTCGCCCAGGCCGACCAGCTCGCCGCGAACGTCGCAGTCGTCGAACAAAAAGCGCTGGCTGTGATCAAGGTCATGCATGGCGTCGGCTCAATGTGAACGGCAGATGACAAAGTGAGGCGCCCTCGCTATAAAGCGCGGCGCCCTCTTTGGCAGGGGATTTCAGGGAGCCACATTCTATGGACAAACAACTGCGCATCCAAGCCGCCTGGCGATGGCCGGCGTTGCTCGGCCTCAACCTGCTGGCCGCCTTGATGCTGGCCAGCTGGCTGCTGCCGAGCACTCGCGCGTTCTGGGACGAGGCCAATCTCTGGCTGTTCCAGCAGCTCAATGGCTCACTCGGCCAGAGCGACGCCTGGGACGGCTTCTGGGCCCTGACCAGCACGCGCCTGAGCGATGCCCTGCTCGGGGTGCTGATGCTGGTGCTGATGCTGCATTCGCGCTGGGTGTTCCGTCCCGCCGAACTGCGCCCGGCGCTGTTCACCTTCATCGCCCTGTTGCTGGTGCTGCTGGTGGTCCGGGTGCTGTTCGCCAAGGCCACCCAGCACTTCGGCTGGCAGCACGCCAGCCCCTCGGTCACCCTGCCGGGCGCGCTGCACCTGAGCGATCGCTTCCCCGAGCTGGAGCGGCTGCTCGAAGTCAAGGACCGCTCCAGTCGCAGCTTTCCCGGCGACCACGCCTCGGTACTGCTGCTCTGGGGGCTGTTCATGACGCTGTTCAGCCGCGGCTGGAAATGCCTGGTCAACCTCGCCCTGGCGCTGCTCTTCATGCTCCCGCGGCTGGTCGCCGGCGCCCACTGGCTGGTGGATGTGGCGGTTGGCGGGCTGTTCATCGCCCTGCTGAGCTTCGCCTGGGGCTACTGCACGCCGCTGGCCGACCAGCTCGCCAAGGGTCTGGCCTGGCTGAGCCGGCCGCTGTGGCGGCTGCTGCAGCATTTGCCAGTGGTGCGGCGCTGGGCGGTGGTCGGCGGCCAATAGGCTTCTGCCAGCGCTCAGTCGTCGCGGCCGTCGCGAAACTGGAACAGTTGGCGGCGCTGCTTCTTGGTCGGCCGGCCCTCGGTCTGCACAC
>JBFHKK010000313.1:0-3804 GCA_041595475.1 Pseudomonas sp.
CAAGCGACCCGGCCGAGCGCGCCCGGGTGCGCGCCCTGGCCCTGCACATCGCCTGCGATATCCATCCGCTGAACAACCTGCGGGTGCTGCAGTACCTGGGCGCCGAACTGGGCGCGGATGAAGCGGCCAGGGATGCCTGGTACCGGCACTGGGTGCATGCCGGCCTGCAGGCGCTGGAGGCGGGGCTGGTGGCCTTCGAGGGAGAGCTGTCGCTGGGCCAGCGGCCCGGCTATCTGGAAGCCTGCCTGGTGCCGCAGCTGTACAACGCCCGGCGCTTCGACTGCGACCTGCAGAATCTGCCGCGGATACTCGCCATGGCCTCGCGCTGCGAGGCACTGGAGGCCTTCAAACGGGCCGCCCCCGAGGCCCAGTCGGACGCCGGCTGACGGCTGCGGCGCCTCTCAGGGCGCCTGGCCGAGCAGCGGCTCGCCGAGTTGGCTGGCCCAGGCGCTCAGGGGTATCTCCAGCTCCGGCTGCCAGATGCGTTGCCAGAGCATCCCCAGGCGGCCGAGATCGGCGCGCGCCATCGGCCACAGCGGCACCTGCTCACGCAGCTGCCAGGCGCCTTCGTGCCATTGGGCGAAGTCGAAGCGAAAGGGATGAAAACCGGTCATGCCCAGGCGCAGGTCGGTCACCACCAGGCGCTCGCCAACCTGGTCGTAGCGCAAGATGCCGTCGGTGAACCAGGCCAGGCGCGCGTGGCTGGGCGAGTCCTTGAGGACCTCGGCCAGGTGGCTGCCGCGATTGATCCGGTACAGCTGCGGCGGTCGCTGGTCGAACCAGCCGACCAGGGCCTCGTGGTAGTGCTCGTCAGGACCCAGCGCCACCACCCGCCAGAGCAGGCTGTTGAAGGGCGTCGGCGAGCTGAACAGGCGTTCGGCGACAATGCCCTGGCGGGCCAGTTCGGCCTGCACGCGCTCTTCGGCCATCTGCTTGCCGGCGACCGTGGAGCCCAGATACAGGCTGGACAGGGCGAGGGCGGCGAGCGCCGGGCGCGCGGGGTGCCGGCCCGGGCCGAAGATCAGGCCGGCCAGAACCGCGGCCAGCAGTGGCAGGGTGTACAAGGGATCGATGATGAACACGCTCGACCAGGAGGTCGGCACCGAGGCCAGCGGCCAGAGAATCTGGGTGCCGTAGCTGGTGAAGCAATCGAGCAGCGGATGGGTCAGCAACACCAGCGATAGGGTCGCCAGCAGGCGCCGTCCGGAATAGCCGGGATGCGGGCGAAAGCGCCTGATCAGCCAGGTCAGCAGCAGCGCCACAGCGCCGAGCACCAGCAGCGAGTGGCTGAAGCCGCGGTGGTAGGTCATGTCCGCCACCGCATCGCCGTAGTCGATCAGCACGTCCATGTCCGGCAGGGTGCCGAGCAGGGCGCCATAGACCAGTGCCTTGCGGCCCTGCCAGCGGCCGAGCATGGCGCCTTGCAGGGTGGCCCCGAGCACTGCCTGGGTGAGCGAATCCATGACCTCGCCTCGTTGAGCGACCGAGCCCCAATTTAACCGAGGGGCCGTGTCGGCGCCCTCGGCAAATTTCAAGCAAAGGTTTCAGTCGTCCCGGCCTGCCTCAGATGCGGAAGAAACTGACCTTGTGTTGCAGCCGATCGGCCAGGGTGGCCAGTTCGCGGCTGGAGGAGGCGACCTGGTCGGAGCCGGCCGAGGTTTCCACGGTGGCATCGTGGATCCGGCTGATGTTCTTGTTGACCTCCTCGGCGACGCAGCTCTGTTGTTCCGAGGCGCTGGCGATCTGGGCGTTCATGTCGTTGATCGCGCCGACCTCGTGGCGGATCTTGCTCAGCGTCTGCTCGGCCAGGCTGGTCTGGGTCACGGTCTGCTGCGCCAGGTTGCGGCTGTCGCGCATCACCTCGGCGGCGCGACTGGCGCCTTCCTGCAGCTTGGCGATCATGCCGCGAATTTCCTGGGTCGACTGCTGGGTGCGGGTGGCCAGCGAGCGCACCTCGTCGGCAACCACGGCGAAGCCGCGGCCGTGCTCGCCGGCGCGGGCCGCCTCGATCGCGGCGTTCAGGGCCAGCAGGTTGGTCTGCTCGGCGATCGAGGTGATCACGCCGATGATGGTCTCGATCGCCGAACTGTCCTGGGACACCTGTTGCACGGTGTCGGCGGCATTCTCGAGGGTGCGCGCCAGGTCCTGAATGGCGCTGGCAGTCTCGCCGACCACGCGGTTGCCGGTTTCCACCTCGATGTCGGCGTTGCGGGTGGCGGCCGCCGCGCTGGCGGCGTAGCTGGCGACTTCGTTGACGGTCGCCGCCATCTGGTTGATCGCCGCGGCCATCTGCTGCGCCTCGTTCGACTGCAGGCGGATCTGCTGATTGTTGTTCTGCGAGGTGCCGAGCAGCTGGGTGGACGACTGGGTCAGTTCCACCGCAGCGGCCCGCACCTGGACTATGGTCTCGCTCAGGTGCTTGAGCATGTTGCCCACCGCGCTCATGACGCTGTCCGGATGGCGGCTGTCGACTTGCAGGTTGAGTTCGCCGTCGGCCAGACGGCGGATGACCTGGGCCACTTCGTGGGGTTCGGCGCCGAGGGTCGACTTGAGCTGGTTGATCACCATCAGCGAGACGCCGACGCTGAGCAGCACGGCAATGGCAGTCACCAGCAGGATCAGGGTCTGGAAGCCGCCGGCCGTGGCGCGCACCGCCTGAATGTCCTGGCCGATGGCCGCCTCCTGGTAGTCGATAAAGGCGTTGACCGCCTTGAGCCATTGCGTATAGCCGGGCGAGACCTGGCCGAGCAGCAGCCCCTGGGCGCCCTCGATGTCACCCTGCTGGCGCAGCCTGAGCAACTGGTCGCTGCTGGCCAGGGTCGACGCCTCGATCGCCTTGATCTCGCCGAGCAGGCGGCTTTCCTCAGGGGTGGCGCCTTGCGCGGTCAGCAGGCGATCCATGGCCACGGCCGATTCCTGATAGAAGGCCCGCAGGCGCTCGATCTCGTTCAGGTGCTGGCGCAGCGCCTGCTCATCGCGTACCAGCACCGCGTCGCGAATGGCGATGGCGCGGTCGTGCACGCTGCCGCGAAAGTTGATGGCGTAGCGCTGCTTGAGCGTGGCGCCTTCGCTGACGGCGGTCAGGGTGCTGTCGATGAGGCCGACCCGGTTGATGCCGATGAGGGCGATCAGAACCATCAGTGCGGCAATCAGGCCGAATCCCAGCCCCAGACGTTGAGCGATGCTGAGTTGATTGGACATGCAGGCGTTTCCTATGCAAGGACAGATGGTGAGCGGAAGTGAGGCGTGGGCGACAGACGCGCTGTGCTGGCTACTGTACTCTTTTGCAAAAGCTGTACAAGATATTCTTATTGTATAATTTTAAGCGTATTAGCCTGGTGTGTCGGGCGCCGTTGCGGAGCCGCCCTGTGGCGCATTGTCGCAGGCCTCAGGTTATCCTGAACACAGGATCCTTTTGAAGCGGCGCCATGCTGAAAATTTCCGAGAGCGTCCACCTGCCCGACGACGAAATCGAGCTGACCGCCATCCGCGCCCAGGGCGCCGGCGGGCAGAACGTCAACAAGGTTTCCAGCGCCGTGCATCTGCGCTTCGACAGCCAGGCCTCGTCGCTGCCAGCCTTCTACAAGCAGCGCCTGCTGGCCCTGCGCGACAGCCGCATCACGGCGGGCGGCGTGATCATCATCAAGGCCCAGCAGTACCGCACCCAGGAACAGAATCGCAGCGATGCCCTGGAGCGCCTGGCCGAGCTGATCCGCAGCGCCGGTCAGACCGACAAGGCGCGCCGCCCGACCCGCCCGACCCTCGGCTCGAAGAAGCGCCGCCTGGAGGGCAAGAGCAAGCGCG
>JBFHKK010000314.1:0-3803 GCA_041595475.1 Pseudomonas sp.
CAGCGCCCGCTCGAGCTGCCGGCACCGCTGGATCAAGTGGCGCTGCAAGTGACCCAGTACACCGATTTCGATCATGCCCTGGCGCCGCTGCAGCGGCTGATCTGGATCTATGTCGGCATCGGCCTGCTGGCGGTCGTCGCCGTGTCCCTACTGGCGCGCCTGGCGGCCAAGCGCCTGGCGCGGCCGCTGGTGGAGCTGGCCCAGGCGACCCGAACCATCAGCCGCGACCTGAACAGCCCGGTGCAGTTGCCGCAGTCCGACGCCGCCGAGATCCAGCAGCTGTCCTCGGCCTTCTTCAGCATGCTCTGCGCCCTGCGCGCCAGCCGCGAAACGCTCGAGGAGCGCGTCGCCGCCCGCACCGCCGAATTGCAGGGGAGCGAGGCGCGCAGCCGGGCGATTCTGGAAACCGCGCTGGACAGCATCATCACCATCGACGAGGAGGGCCTGGTCACCGAGTTCAACCCGGCCGCCGAACGCACCTTCGGCTATCGTCGCGCCGAGACGCTCGGCCGTTCCCTGGCCGAACTGATCATCCCCCCCGCCCAGCGCGAGGCGCACAGCGCCGGCATGCGCCGCCTGCGCGAAACCGGCCACGGGCCGATCCTGGGTCAACGCATCGAGGTGCCGGCGATGCACGCCAGCGGCCGCACCTTCCCGGCCGAACTGGCGGTCAGCCCGGTGGCGGTCGGCGAACGCTGCTTCTACACCGCCTACCTGCGCGACGTCAGCGAGCGCAAGCGCGCCGAGGAGGAGCTGCGCGAACACGGCGCGCGCCTCAATGCGGTCTTCTCGCTGAGCCCGGACGGCTTCGTGGTGCTCGATGCCGGCCGCCAGGTGGTCTACGCCAATCCGGCCTTCGAGCGCATGAGCGGGCTGACCCAGGCGCGCCTCGCCGGACTGCCCGGCAGCACCTTCGAGCAGCTGCTGCGCGACTGCTGCGACCCGCGCGAAGCCTATCCGACGCTGATCACCAGGCCCGGCGCCGAGCAGGCGCCGAACAGCAGCCACAGCCTGCACCTGCTGCGCCCGCGCGCGCGTACCCTGCTGGCCACGGTGCGCCACGGCGAAGGCGACTACCCGCAGACCATCCTGTACTTCCGCGACGTGACCCGCGAGCGCGAGGTCGACCGGATGAAAAGCGAATTCCTCTCCACCGCCGCCCATGAGTTGCGCACGCCCATGGCCAGCATCTTCGGCTTTTCCGAGCTGCTGCTGGCCCGCGACTACGATGCCGAGACCCAGCGCGACCTGCTGCAGACCATCAATGCCCAGAGCCGCCTGCTCACCGGCATGGTCAACGAACTGCTCGACCTGGCGCGCATCGAGGCGCGCCGCGGCCAGGACTTCAACTTCGCCGAGCATCAGCCGGCGCAGCTGGCCAGCCAGACCCTGGCCGCCCTGCTGGTCCCGGGTGATGAGCGCCAGGTGCAACTGCGCATGGCCGAGGACCTGCCGCCGTTGCACGTCGATGGCGAGAAGATCCAGCAGGCCCTGACCAACCTATTGTCCAACGCCTACAAGTACTCCCCCGACGGCGGCGCCATCGAACTGACCCTGAGCCGCTGCGGCGAGCCGCAGCGACCGCAGGTGCGTTTCGCCGTGCGCGACCAGGGGCTGGGCATGAGTGCCGAACAGCTCAGCCACGCCTGCGAGCGCTTCTACCGCGCCGACACCTCCGGCAACATCCCCGGCACCGGCCTGGGGCTGGCCCTGGTCAAGGAAATCGTCGAGATCCATGGCGGCCGTTTCTGGCTGGAAAGCGCGCCGCAGCAGGGCTCCACCGCCATCATCGAATTGCCGGCAGGCGCCTGAAGGCGCCTGCCCTTGCCTATCATCGCTGTTTCTTCAGTGCTTGGCGCCAGCCACCCGCAGCGGCAGCGGGTCGACGCACCGCTCGGCGCCGGCGGCGACAGCCGAACACCGGCCCCTTCACTCGTCGGCGACGAGCCCGCGTGACAGGCAAAAAAAAGCGCCGGCCCTAGAGGGCCGGCGCCAGCAGGAGAACGGTCTCAGGCGGCGGCCGCACGCGCGGCCAGGGCCTGTTCGACCGCCTCGAGCAACTCCAGCGGGCTGAAGGGCTTGACCAGGTAATGATCGGCGCCGGCCTCGCGGCCGCAGGCCAGGTCGCCCTGCTGGCCGCGTGCAGTCAGCAGAATCACCCGGGTGGCATGGCTGCGGGCATCGGACTTGATCTGGCTGCAGACCTGATAACCGTTCAGCGGCCCGGGCATCATCACGTCCAGAATCACCACTTCCGGCCGGTGCTGCGCCACGGCCTCCAGCGCAGCGGGGCCATCCTGCGCCTCGTGCAGCGCGTAGTCACCGAACTCCAGGGTCATGCGCACCAGCTTGCGCAGTTCGGGGTGGTCATCGACGATCAGGATCTGGTTGCTCATAACGGCGCTCCTCGGTGGCGGGCGGTGCAGGCGGAACAGGCAGGTGCCTGATGGCAAGATTATCGTATTTATCATTTTTGTCAATTTAGCCAGTTGCTTTATCAAGAGACTCAAGTGGCCGCCGCGACTTGACTTAATGCACAAATTGACAAGAATGAAAAAAATCCTACCGAAGAGCACCCATGGACAAGCAAGATCTGTTGTCGACCAGCGAAGCCGCCAAGCTGCTTGGGGTATCGCTGCGCACCGTGCAGCTCTGGGTCGAGAGCGGCGTATTGCGCGCCTGGAAGACCGCCGGCGGCCACCGCCGCATCCTGCGTACCTCGGTCGAGGCGGTGCTCGCCGAGCGCCGCCAGGCCATCGCCGAGGAGCCACCGCGCAAGACCGCCACCGAGCAAGCCACGCCCTTCCGCCTGCTGGTGGTGGAGGACGACCCGGACTTGCTCAAGCTCTACCGCATGACCATCGCCAGCTGGGATCTGCCGCTCGAACTGCTCACCGCCGCCAACGGCTTCAAGGGCCTGTTGCAGGTCGGCCAGACCCGCCCGGACATGCTCATCGCCGACCTCAACATGCCCGGCATCGATGGCTTTCGCATGATCCGCGCGCTCAAGGCCGACCCGGCCAGCAACCAGATGGAGATGGTCGTGGTCACGGCGCTGGGCAAGGCCGAGATCGCCGACCGCGGCGGCCTGCCCGAGGACGTGGAGGTGTTCTCCAAGCCGGTCGCCTTCGACCGCCTGGAACAGCGCGTGCGCCAGGCCATGGCGGCCCGCGCCGCGAGCAAGCGGGCCTGACCATGCAGGCGCCGCAGCCCCCAGCCGACGAAGCCCTGCGCCTGGAGGCACTGCGCAGGCTGGAGTTACTCGACACCCCGGCCGAGGAACGCTTCGATCGCCTCACCCGCCTGGCCGCGACTCTGTTCGACTGCCCCATCGCCCTGATCAGCCTGGTCGACAGCCAGCGGCAGTGGTTCAAGGCGGCGGTGGGTCTTGAGGCCAGCCAGACCCCGCGCGAGCACTCCTTCTGCGGCCACGCCATCCACGCCGACGCGCCCCTGGTGGTGGCCGACGCCACCGAGGATGCGCGATTTCGCGACAACCCCCTGGTCTGCGGCGCACCGGACATCCGCTTCTACGCCGGCCAGCCGCTGCACAGCCCCGACGGCTATCGCGTCGGCACCCTCTGCGTGATCGATCGCCAGCCGCGCCAGCCCAGCCCGGCGCAGCTGGCCGCGCTGGCCGATCTGGGCAAGCTGGTGGAAAGCGAAATGGCCCGGGTCGAGCTGATCCAGGCCCTGGAAGCCCGTCGCCAGAGCGAAGCGCGCCTGGAACGCTACGCCCGCGAGTTGGACACCATCTTCAATCTGACCCCCGATGGCTTCATCGCCTTCGATGAAAGCGGCGC
>JBFHKK010000315.1:0-3787 GCA_041595475.1 Pseudomonas sp.
CAAATAGGGCGAGGCGACGCGCAGGGCGCCTTCGGCGTTCAGGCTCAGCTCGACGCCGGCGAAGGCTTGCCAGCGCTCATCGTCCTGGCGCCAGGCGATGCCGCCGGTTTCCGAGCTGCCGTAGACCTGCGTCGGCCACTGGCCCAGGCGCTCGCGCAGGTGTCCGGCGGCCTCGGCCGGCAGGGCGCCGCCCGAGGAGAACACCCGGCGCACCGCCGCCAGTGCCGGCCAGTCGAGATTGTCGCCCATGCGCTTGAGCAGGGCCGGGCTGGCGACCCAGGCGAACGCCGGCTGTTCGCGGCTGGCGCGCTGCATGTCTTCGGCGAACGGCTGGGCGCGGCGCAGGAAGGGGCGGCCGGCGCACAGTGGCCAGAGCACGCGAAAGAGCAAGCCATAGATATGCTGGGCGGCGACGCTGCCGATGATGGTCGCGCCCTCGAGATCCTCGCCCCAGAGCCGCTCCAGCGCCTCGATCTCGCTGCTCAACTGGCGCAGTGACTTGTCGATCCATTTGGCCGCGCCGCTGGAGCCGGAGGTGCACAGGGTCAGCCGGCAGCGTTCGGGATCCAGTGCCCTGGCTGCCATAGGCGGGTGCTCGATGCGGGGCAGCGCCTCGATCCAGAGATCGACCTGCTCGGCCAGTTGCTCGCGGCTGTGGGCCTGGCCGTCGGCCGGCAGCAGCACATCGGCGCCGGCCTGCCAGGCGGCGAGCAGGGCGATCGCCAGGTCGCCGGCGTCGTCCAGGTAGAGGGCCAGGCGCCGGACGTTCTGGGCGCGCCAGTGGCCGGCCAGGCTCAGGGCCTGGCGGCAGAAGTCGGCATGGTCGAGGTCGGGCGTGACCGGGCGATCGGCGTCCGGCGCCAGCAGCAGCTCGTCGAGGGCGATCCAGCTCATGCGCCGCTCCTCACGCGCTGGCGCACCAGCCACTCGCCGGCGAACAGCAGGCCCATCAGGCCATAGGCGATCAGGCCGTTGTACAGCGTCCACCAGGCCAGCGGCGCCCACAGGGTCAGGGCCGCGGCGATGGCGCCGTTGATCAGGAAGAACAGCGCCCAGACCTGGGTCACGCGGCGCGTGTAGCGCACCGCCACCTCGGGCAGATCCGGCTCTTGCAGGCGCGCCAGGCGCTCGATCAGCGGCGGCCCGAGACGCAGGCTGAGGCCGAACACGGCCAGCAGCAGGGCGCTGAGCAGCACCGGGTACCAGCGCAGCAGGGCCGGCTCCTCGGCCAGGCCCAGGACCAGGCAGAAGGCCAGGGCGGCGCCGGCCATCCAGCGCTGGCTCGGGCTCGGCCCGCCCAGCAGCAGGCGCGCCAGCCAGAGGCCGCCGAGCAGCAGGGCGAAGACGCGCGTGGGCAGCCGCTCGATGCCGAAATACACGGCAAAGGGATAGGCCAGGCCGACCACCAGCAGCAGCAGGGTGAGCAGGCGCTTCATGGCGAGGGCAGCATCAGGCGGCCGAGTTGACCAGGCGGTGAACCGCCTCGACCACGTCGCCGACCGTACGCACCGACTTGAACTCCTCGGCGGCGATCTTCTTGCCGGTCTGGCGCTTGATGTGGTCGATCAGGTCGACCGCGTCGATGCTGTCGATCTCCAGATCCTGGTAGAGGTTGGCCTCGAGGCTGATGCGCTCGGGCTCCAGTTCGAACAGCTCGACCAGGGCGTCGCGCAGGGTGCTGAAAATCTCGTCACGGCTTTGCATGGCTGGCTCCCTCAGGCGGCTTGGTGGGCGGAGACGAAGGCCGCGAGGCTGGCCACGTTGGCGAAATGGCTGCGGGTGTCCTTGGCGTCGGCGTCGATCTTGATGCCGAAGCGCTTCTGGATCGCCAGGCCCAGTTCCAGGGCGTCCACCGAGTCCAGGCCCAGGCCTTCGCCGAACAGGGTCAGGTCGGAGGCAATGTCGTCGGCGCTCATGTCTTCCAGGCCGAGGGCCTCGATGATCAGTTGCTTAATCTCGGTGTGCAGTTGGCTCATCTTGGGCGAGCTCCTTTATGAAGTGCTGATGCAGATAGTCGTTGAGTTTGCGCGAGGCCACGGGCGCCGGTCCCTGGGCGAGAAACTGCTGGGGGTCGATATCCTGCCCGACGCGCAGGCGGAAGTGGAAGCGCCGCGACGGGATGCTGTACCAGGGCTCGGCCTTGGTCAGGGTGGTGGGCGTCACGCTGATCACCACCGGGGTGACCACGCGCGCACCGCGCACGGCGATGGCCGCCGCGCCGCGGTGGAACTGCGGCGGCTGACCCGGGGTGGTGCGGGTGCCTTCGGGAAAGACGATCAGGGTCTGGCCTTGTAGCAGGGCGCCGGCGGCTTCGTCGAGCATGTCCAGGCTGCCGCTGTTGCTGATGAACTGGGCGGCGCGAATGGGGCCGCGCATGCAGGGGTTGTTCCACAGGCTCTGCTTGACCACGCAGTTGGCGTCGCGGATGAAGGCGATCAGCACCACCACGTCGATCAGCGAGGGGTGGTTGGCGATCACCAGTTGCCCGGGGCGACCGAGGCGCTCGGCGCCTTCGACCTCGTAGGTCAGCACCCCGGCGCGGAACATGAACTGGACGAACAGCCGGAAGCTCCCGCTGACCACGGCGCGGGCGCGGCTGCGGCGGGCCAGGGCGTCGCCGGGCAGCAGCGCCAGCAGCGGAAATACCAGGATGCGCAGCAGCACACCGCCGATGCCGAACAGGGCGAAGCTCAGCGCGGTGGCCAGCAGGCGCCAGGCGTAGGGCGCGCTGTAGCGGCTCAGGGCTTGAGGTTGGCTGACCAGGTCCATTGCCGTTGCTTCCAGTGATGTTGCAGGGTGGTTTGGCCGTTGTGCAGGGCGCACAGCAGACTGAGTGCGTGGGGCCAGGGCGCTCTCGGGCCACTGGCGTTGTTCAGGCGCAGTTGCCAGTCGTCGCCGGGGCTCAGCAGCAGGGCCAGCGCATAGGGGAAGGGCACGTCGTCGACATGCTCGGCATAGAGCGCCGGCGGGGCTTCCTCGGCGATCACCAGGAGGACGCGCGGAGCGCCTTCGGCGAGCAGGCCGCTGGCCTCGAGCATGGCCTGTTCGAGGCCGTCGCCCTCGGCGGCCAGGGCGCTCATCTCACTGCTGTCGCCGCGCAGGATCGACCACTGGCCGATGATGGCGTTATGCACCGAGAGGCTGAACTGGGTCGGCGAAAGCGGCTCGTTGTCGGCCAGGTCGCTGAGAATGGCCAGGGTTCGCGGGGTTTCGCCGTGGCGCGAGGCGAATACCAGGGGCAGTGCAGGCTGCTCCTCGGCCAGGGGCCAGGCGACGTGAAAGGCCATCCGTGCCAGGCGGCTCAGGCGCCGGCGCTGCAGGGCCGGGAGGAAGCCGACGTCCGGTTGCTGCTGGGCGTCAGGCACGGGACAGGGGGCCTCGCACCAGGCACGCCAGTCGGCCGTGCTGTCCAGGCCGGGGGCCCAGGCGCGCCATTGATCGATTCGAAAATGCATCACTCGGAGATTCTTCCCGGCCCCTGCGGGCATCCATGTTGATTGCTGCCGTACCCGTCGACAAAGTGCTTGCGCGGGGTGCCCTGGCCAAATGCCGGCATTATCTAGATCGCCCGCGCTCGGCGCAAATCCGCTGTGCCCGCGGCGGACGGATGGCCGGCAATTTCGCGAAGTCTGCTCGCCCTGCTCGTGCGCATTGCATAGAATCCAGCCCCATCAACGGCTCAGGGAGATGTGCGATGCGGCGTGTGGTGTTCAATCAGAAAGGCGGTGTGGGCAAATCCAGCATCGCCTGCAACCTGGCGGCAGTCAGTGCGGCCCAGGGCTATCGC
>JBFHKK010000316.1:0-3753 GCA_041595475.1 Pseudomonas sp.
GACGGACGGCATCAAGGCCACGGGGCTGCGTTGATGCGCGGTCTATCAGTCGTCCTGCTCGGCGCACTCCTGCTGATCGGATTGGCCCTGGGCGGCTGTGCCGGTGGCGACTTGCAGGCGCAGCGCGAAGCAGCCGCTCGAGTCGCGAGCACGGCCGGCTGGCAGCGCCAGGCGATGGATGCCGGGCCCTTCGCCTTGACCGCCTTCGTGCCGCCGACGCTACGGTTACCGGCGGACGGCGTGCTCAGGGTCTATATCGAGGGTGATGGCTTGGCCTGGATCGACGCCTCGACCCCCTCGTTCGATCCGACCCCGCTCAATCCCCTGGCCCTGCGCCTCGCCTTGCGCGACAGCAGCGCTGCGGCCGTCTACCTGGCGCGGCCCTGCCAGTTCGTCAAGCCGGAGCAGTGGCGCGATTGCCAGCGCAAGTACTGGACTAGCCACCGTTTCGCCCCGCAAGTGATAGAGGCGAGCGACCGGGCCCTCGATCGGCTCAAGCAGCAGTTCGGCGCCGAGCGCCTGGTGCTGGTCGGCTATTCCGGTGGCGGCGCGGTCGCCGCGTTACTGGCCGCCCGCCGCAGCGACGTGGCGCAGTTGGTCACGGTGGCCGGCAACCTCGATCACGTCACCTGGACCCGCGACCAGCGGCTCTCGCCGCTCAGCGGTTCGCTCAACCCGGCGGACGCCTGGCAGCCGCTGCAGGCGCTGCCGCAGGTTCATTTCATCGGCGGCCAGGATCGGGTGATAGGCGCGGCTGTCGCGCCCGCCTATCGCGCCCGCTTCGCGCCGGGGGCAGCGCTCAAGCTCAGGGTCATGCCGTCCTTCGACCACCATTGTTGCTGGGTCGAGCAGTGGCCGCAGTTGCTCGAGGAAGCCGGCTTGTGAGCAGGGCCGCAGCTAGTTTGCGGTCCGGGCGGCCCAGTGGAGCGGGCGGGCGATGAGGCCGGGCGAACTCCTGCTGGCGGCGCAAGGGCAGCCGTGCGTGCTGCTGCTGGGCGCTGTCGGGGCGTTGCCACAGAAGCTGTATGAAGTGCTGTCGGGGTGGTCGTGCCGGCAGGGGCTGGGCGCGCCGCTGAGCCTGACACTCGAGGCGCCCAGTTGGGCCTGGCAGCGAGCGGCCAGCGATGCCGGCCTGGCGCTGCTGTGGGTCGATGCCAGTGCCGCGGATGATCCGCGCCTCGTTCGCGCCTTGCAGTTGCTGCGCTGGCTGGGCGTCGCGCGGGTGCTGCTGCTGGTCGATGGCATGGAGCGCCTGGCCTACCAGGCCGAGGCCTTTCTGCGGGCGCAGGAGGCGCTGCAGAGCTGGGGCGGCGAGGGTGGCGCCACCCGGCTGGAGGCCCTGCCGCTGAGCACGACAAGCGGGGAGAACCTCGGCGAGGCGTCGAGGCTGATGCCCTGGTATGTCGGCCCCAGCCTGGCCCAGTGGCTGCAGAGCCTGGCGCCGCTGCCGCGGCCGGCACAGCCTGAGGAGGTCTATTGCCTGATCGAGCAGGGCGCTTCGGCCAGTGGCCCGCAAAGCCGCGTGAGCGGGCGCCTGATGCGCGGCGCCCTCGCTTTGGGCGAGCGGCTCAGGTGCGCGCACAGCGGGCATCAGCTGCGGCTCGAAAGCATGGCCCAGGCCGGCCGGGAGTGCCGCCGAGCGGTGGCCGGTACGCCGCTGCTGCTCGGCCTGGGGCCGGCCGCCGCGGTGGACCAGGGCGAGGTGCTGACGCCGGCCACCAGGCCCCTGCAGTGCAGCGATCACTTCGAGGTCGGCCTGCATTGGCTGGGGGCCGAGCCGGGGTTGGTGGGGCGGCGTTACGACCTCCTCATGGCCGGCCAGCCCGCGACGGCCTCGCTGACCGCCATCAAGTACCGTTTCGAACCCGGCAGCGAGGCGCAGCAGGCCTGTCGGGAGCTGGCGCCGGGCGAATTCGCCGTGGGCAATCTGGCCAGCAGCCGGGCACTGGCGTTCGCGCCCTTCGAGCAAGACAGGCTGCTTGGCAGTTTCCTCTTGTGCGATCCGGCCGGCGGCGAGCCGCTGGCCCTCGGGCTGATCCACCACAGCCTGCGCCGCGCGCAGAACGTACACCGGCAGGCGCTGACGATCGACCGGGCGGCGCGTGAGGCGCTCAACGGCCATGCCGGGCGGGTGGTCTGGTTCACCGGGTTGTCCGGCTCGGGCAAGTCGACCCTGGCCAACGCCCTGGCCGTGCGGCTGCACGCCGCCGGGCGGCATTGCTACATCCTCGATGGCGACAACATCCGCCATGGCCTGAACAAGGACCTGGGCTTCACCGAGGCCGACCGGGTGGAGAACATCCGCCGCGTGGCCGAGGTCGCCAAGCTGATGATGGACGCCGGGCTGATCGTGCTCAGCGCCTTCATCTCGCCGTTTCGCCGCGAACGCGAGATGGCCCGCGACCTCATAGGCCCGGCGCATTTCAGCGAGGTCTACGTCAGCACCCCGCTGCCGGTGTGCGAGGCGCGCGACGTCAAGGGCCTGTACCGCAAGGCGCGCAGCGGCCAGTTGCCGAACATGACCGGCATCGACAGCCCCTACGAGGCGCCCGAGCGGGCCGACTGGGTGCTCGATTGCAGCCAGGGTGATATCGATGAGCAGGTCGTGCGGCTGATCGAGGCCCTGGGCCTGTGAAGACGCGTTGAAGAACGAATCTTGCAGTGGCTGGTGCAGGCGAGTTGATCGGCTACCCGACACTCGTACTGGTAGCCATGGTGGGGAAGTGGGATAAGGACCTAAACGGTGACCGATTTGCCTATGCCGACTACTGCGCCACTCATCACTGCGACATCGATCGTCGCGGGTTCTAGCCAGTCCTTGTATATGCAGTACCGCGACTGGCGACGCGATACCCCGGTGTTTCGCAACGAGGAGGGCGTGGTCTACCTCACCCGCCACCAGGACTGCCTGCGCCTGCTGAGCGATGCGAGCTTTTGCCGCACGGCGCCGGACAGCGCCGTACCCTTTTCCGCTGCCGAGCAGCGTCCGGGCGTGCTCGAGTGCATGATCGCCGACTGGATGGTGTTTATGGATCCGCCCGCGCATGAGCGGGTGCGCAGGGCCTTTGCCGCGCCCTTTCGCACCCGGGCGATCGCCCCGCTGGAAGCGTTGGTTCGCGAGCAGGTGGTCGAGTTGCTGGGGCACTGGCCGGCCAGCGGGCCGGTAGAGGTGGTCGAGCGCTTCGCGTTCGCCCTGCCGGTTCGGGTGATCGCGATCATGCTCGGGGTGCCACTGGCGGACCTGCCGCGCATCCATGCCTGGGCCCAGGGCCTGACCAGCGCGCTGGACAGTGGCTCGCCCGAAGCGCTGCGCGCCGGGGCGGGAATCGCCGGCGAACTGAGCGACTACTTCAGGGCACTGATCGCCCGGCGCGCGCGCCTGCCGGCCGATTGCCTGATCAACCGCGTGGCCGAATCGGCGGGCACGACGCTGAGCGAAGATGAGTTTCTCCACGGCTGCATCTTCTTGCTGTGGGCCGGGCACGAGACCACCAAGAACTGGCTGGCCAGCGGCCTGCTGCTCCTGGCCCAGCACCCGCAGCAGTGGGCGCGCCTGCGGGGCGAGCCGGAGCTGCTGGATGGCGCCCTGGACGAGATCTTGCGTTTCGAAAGCCCGTTACAGAAGCTCAGCCGCTGGAGTACGCAGGACTGCGAGTTCGCCGGCTACCAGGTGCCGGCCGGCACCTTGATCACCGCCCTGATAGGCGCAGCCCATCGTGACCCGGCGGTGTTCGCCGACCCGGAGCGCTTCGA
>JBFHKK010000317.1:0-3750 GCA_041595475.1 Pseudomonas sp.
ACTGGATTCGCCGAGCGAAGGCCGCAGTCGCTGGCGGGACATCTCCAGCAGGCCGAAGCGCGAGATGCGGCCGATCTGGATGCGCGCGCGGTCCATCTTGACCGCCTCGCGCAGGCGGTTCTCGACCTCGCGCTGATTCTTCGCCGGCGTCATGTCGATGAAGTCGATGACGATCAGCCCGCCCACGTCCCGCAGGCGGAGCTGACGCGCGATCTCGTCGGCCGCCTCGAGGTTGGTCTGCAAGGCCGTTTCCTCGATGTCGCTGCCCTTGGTGGCGCGCGCCGAGTTGATGTCGATGGAGACCAGGGCCTCGGTCGGATCGATGACGATGGAGCCGCCCGAGGGCAGTTTCACTTCGCGCTGGAAGGCGGTTTCAATCTGGCTTTCGATCTGGAAGCGGTTGAACAGCGGCACGCTGTCCTCGTACAGCTTGATCTTGCTGGCGTACTGCGGCATCACCTGGCGGATGAAGGTCAGGGCTTCTTCCTGGGCCTCGACGCTGTCGACCAGCACTTCGCCGATGTCCTGGCGCAGGTAGTCACGGATGGCGCGGATGATGACGTTGCTTTCCTGATAGATCAGGAAGGGGGCGGCGCGATCCTGCGAGGCTTCCTTGATGGCGCTCCACAGTTGCAGCAGGTAATCGAGGTCCCACTGCATTTCTTCGCTGGAGCGTCCGAGGCCGGCGGTGCGCACGATCAGGCCCATGTCGACCGGGGCGTTGAGGCCGTTGAGCGCCTCGCGCAGCTCGTTGCGCTCTTCACCTTCGATGCGCCGCGAGATGCCGCCGGCGCGCGGGTTGTTCGGCATCAGCACCAGGTAGCGGCCGGCCAGGCTGATGAAGGTGGTGAGGGCCGCGCCCTTGTTGCCGCGCTCTTCCTTCTCGACCTGGACGATGACCTCCTGGCCTTCCTTGAGCACGTCCTTGATGTTGACGCGTCCCTCGGGGGCCTTGCTGAAGTATTCGCGGGAGATTTCTTTGAGGGGGAGGAAGCCGTGGCGTTCGGAGCCGAAGTCGACGAAGGCGGCTTCGAGGCTGGGTTCGACGCGAGTGATGCGGCCTTTGTAGATATTGGCCTTCTTCTGCTCGCGGGCGCCCGATTCGATGTCCAGATCGTAGAGGCGTTGGCCATCGACCAGGGCAACACGCAACTCTTCGGGTTGAGTTGCGTTAATCAGCATTCTTTTCATGTAGTACCGTCGGTTTCCGGTGCTGGCGGAAGCCGCGTTCGGCACACACGACTCTCAGGGTCGGTGTCAGGCGCGTCAGAAACGGTCGTAAGTCGTTTCAGTGTCGAGCGGCAGTCAGCCAACTGGGCTGGGCCGCGACGGACGTCTCCTGCTTGCTGTAGTGACAGAAAGCACTTGCTCAGGAGGAGGAATCAGCTGCCGGTAGCGGACGAGATGAAGCGTCTTGATCGAGCTAATTGCTACGCAGACCGGCCGTTGTGCATCTCCACCCTACACGTATCGCTGAAAATCGGGTGCCGCTCGCAGACTCTGCAGCGGGTTGACATTACCGCGACCGTCCAAAAGGGAAAGGTCGCGCATCATGGCTTAAGGCGTTATTTCCGAGTCCTTCGCGGCCATTGCGGCGACAGACCCGTCGGACGGCCTCACGTCCTGAATCGCTTGTATCGATTAGCTATGGCTGTTTTTCGCGATCATGCGCTAACCGAGCCGCTTTTGGCGGCGTTCGCGACTATAGCAGCAATCATTAAGTGCTTCAAATGCATAAAAATTGTTACTATCGGCGGATGACAACCCCTGCCTCTCCAATCTCCGGCGTTCAATTGCTCGAGGTTGCACCGGAACTTGCCGGCCAGCGTATCGATAATTTCCTGCGCACCCAGCTCAAGGGTGTGCCCAAGACCTTGATCTACCGGATTTTGCGCAAAGGCGAAGTGCGGGTGAATAAAGGTCGCATCAAGCCCGAATACAAACTTCAGGCCGGCGACGTGGTGCGCGTGCCGCCTTTGCGCCTGGCCGAGCGTGATGCGCCCGAGCCGCTGGCGCAGGGCCTCTTGGAGCGCCTGGAGGCGGCGGTGCTCTACGAGGACAAAAGCTTGATCGTCCTTAACAAACCTGCCGGAATCGCAGTGCATGGCGGTAGCGGCCTGAGCTTCGGGGTGATCGAGGCGTTCCGTCAGTTGCGCCCGGATGCCAAGGAACTGGAGCTGGTTCATCGCCTGGATCGCGACACCTCCGGGCTGCTGATGATCGCCAAGAAACGCAGCATGTTGCGCCATCTGCATGCAGCCCTGCGCGGCGATGGCGTGGATAAGCGCTATCTGGCCCTGGTGCGGGGGCATTGGGCGAGTGCCAAGAAACAGATCAATGCGCCGCTGCAGAAGAGCAATCTGCGCTCCGGTGAGCGCATGGTCGAGGTCGATGCCGAGGGCAAGGAGGCGCTCACCTTGTTTCGCGTGATGCGCCGCTTTGGCGACTTTGCCACCCTGGTCGAGGCCAAGCCGGTGACCGGGCGGACCCATCAGATTCGTGTGCATGCCAAGCACGCCGGGCACAGCATCGCCGGCGACAGCAAGTATGGAGATGATGAATTCACCCGCGAGATTCGAGAGTTGGGCGGCAAGCGCCTGTTTCTCCATGCGTACGCGTTGGTCGTGCCCATGCCCGAAGGTGGCGAGTTGCGCCTGGAGGCTCCGGTCGATGAGCTGTGGTCGAAAACCCTGGAGCGCCTGAGTGGCTGATTATCGGCTGCTGATTTTCGACTGGGATGGGACCTTGGTCGATTCGATCGGTCGCATCGTCGAGGCCATGCATGGCGCGGCCGATGCCTGTGGCCTGGAGCGTCGCAGCGATGAGCGGGTCCGCGGCATCATCGGCCTCGGATTGCCCGAGGCGGTTCAGTCGCTCTATCCGGACTTTGTCGAGGCCGATACGCTCGAGCGTTTTCGGCGGTGCTATGGTGAACGCTACTTGGAGTTGGAAGCCGAACCCTCGGCGTTGTTCCCGGGTGTGGCCGAGTCACTGGAAGCATTCCGCGAGCAGGGCTATCAGCTGGCGGTGGCGACCGGCAAGAGTCGCCATGGTCTGCAGCGCGTGCTCGAGGGGCGGGGCTGGCTGAATTACTTCGATGTCACCCGCTGTGCGGACGAGTCGGCCAGCAAGCCGGACCCCCTGATGCTCGCGCAGATACTGTCGCACTGCGGTGTGGCCGCGCAGGATGCCCTGATGGTGGGGGATTCGGCCTTTGATTTGCAGATGGCTCGCCGTGCGGGAATGGATTCGGTGGCTGTCGGCCATGGCGCCCAGTCGTTGGCGACGCTGCGCGTCTATGAGCCGACCCTGGCCATAGAGGGTTTTTCCGAGTTGCGCGCCTGGCTTGAGCAACGCACAGCTGAATGTCAGAGAGAGGTGGTTGACTATGTCGGATGAATGGGCGGCTTCTGCGGGTGCCGGGCGTGAGGAGAAGAGTTGGCAGTTGCTCGAGCGGATCCTGCTGACGAATGTGCAGGAGCAGCGCCGCAAGCGCCGCTGGGGAATCTTCTTCAAGATTCTGCTGTTCGTTTACTTGTTCGCTGGCCTCGCGCTCTTCGTGCCGTTGCTGGATATTGACAAGGCCGCCGTCGGCAGCGGCGGCCATACCGCCCTGATCGAGGTGCGTGGGCCTATTGCCGACAAGGAGCTGGCCAGTGCCGACAATATTGTCGGCAGCCTGCGCGCGGCCTTCAAGGATGTCGACACCAAGGCGGTGGTGCTGCGCATCAACAGTCCGGGCGGCAGTCC
>JBFHKK010000318.1:0-3730 GCA_041595475.1 Pseudomonas sp.
TCGAGGACGTCAAGAAGGCGCTCACCGGTATGCTCGGCAGCGATGTGCGCGAGAATATCCTGGGTATCGCCGAGGTGCGCGACGTGTTCCGTTCGCCGAAGTTCGGCGCGACGACGTGGTGATCTTCGAAGGGGAGCTGGAATCCCTGCGCCGCTTCAAGGACGACATGTCCGAAGTGCGGGCCGGCATGGAGTGCGGTATCGCGGTCAAGAGCTACAACGACGTCAAGGTCGGCGACAAGATCGAAGTGTTCGAGAAGGTCCAGGTGGCCCGCAGCCTGTAAGGCAGCGAGTTGCAACATGCAACGCCCGGCCCTGCTTAGCGCGGCCGGGCGTTTGCCGCTTTTAGGTCCGATGCTTCTGTCGGCATCGTGACAAGTGAAGGTAGTAGAAATGGCCAAAGAATATAGCCGAGCCCAGCGCATCGGCGACCAGATGCAGCGCGAACTGGCGCAGTTGATCCGTCTGGAAGTCAAAGACCCGCGTCTCGGTGGCTTGGTGACCGTCACCGCGGTGGACGTCAGTCGCGATGCCAGCCATGCCAAGGTGTTCGTCACCGTCATGGGCGGCAATGTCGAGGACGAGCCGGAGCGCGTGAAGCAGAGCATCAAGGTACTCAACGATGCCAGCGGCTTCCTGCGCATGCAGCTGGGCAAGGCGATGAAGCTGCGCAGCATTCCGCACCTGCACTTTCACTACGACGAGAGCGTCACCCGCGGCGCCCACTTGTCGGCGCTGATCGAGCGCGCGGTGAGCGAGGATCGCCAGCACGCTGACGATTCCACCGAGGCGAAGGAGTAGGCCGATGGCGCAGGTCAAACGCATCCGCCGCCAGGTCGACGGCATCATCCTGCTCGACAAGCCGCGCGGCTTCAGCTCCAACGCGGCCTTGCAGAAGGTGCGCTGGTTGCTCAATGCCGAGAAGGCCGGGCACACCGGCAGCCTCGATCCACTGGCCACAGGCGTGCTGCCGCTGTGTTTCGGCGAAGCGACCAAGTTCTCCCAGTACCTGCTGGATGCCGACAAGGGCTACGAGACGCTGATGCAACTGGGCGTGACCACCAGCACCGGCGATGCCGAAGGCGAGGTGCTGGAAACCCGCCCGGTGACCGTCGGTCGTGCCGAGATCGAGGCGCTGCTGCCGCGTTTTCGCGGCGAAATCAGTCAGATACCGCCCATGTACTCGGCCCTCAAGCGCGACGGCCAGCCGCTCTACAAGCTGGCGCGTGCCGGCGAGGTGGTGGAGCGCGAGCCGCGTTCTGTTACTATTGCGCGCTTGGAATTACTCGCCTGCGAAGGTGACCAGGCACGACTGGCGGTGGACTGCAGCAAGGGTACCTATATTCGCACCCTGGTCGAGGACCTCGGCCAGTTGCTCGGCTGCGGTGCCCATGTCGCCGATTTGCGCCGGACCCAGGCCGGCCCCTTCAAGCTGCCCCAGACGGTGACGCTCGAGGAGCTTGAACGGGTGCATGGCGAGGGAGGGGCGCAGGCGCTGGATCGCTTCCTGCTGCCGGTTGACAGCGGTCTGGAGCACTGGCCGCTGCTGCGCTTTTCCGAGCACAGCGCCTTCTACTGGCTGCAGGGCCAGCCGGTGCGTGCCCCCGAGGCGCCCAAGTACGGCATGGTCAGGGTGCAGGATCACACAGGCCGCTTCATCGGTATCGGTGAAGTGAGCGAAGACGGGCGCATCGCGCCGCGTCGCTTGGTTCGGTCAGTTTGACCGGAACGGGGCGCCGGGAGGGTTCTCGGCGACCTATGACGAGGGTGGCTGTCAATAGGCACGGTCATACCTCGATTTCGAACACGGGAAGCGATTCCCGGCCTATTGGAACTGCCATTGGCGGTTCCCTACTGAGAGGATGGCCACATGGCACTCAGCGTTGAAGAAAAAGCTCAGATCGTAAACGAGTACAAGCAGTCTGAAGGCGACACCGGTAGCCCGGAAGTGCAGGTAGCCCTGCTGTCGGCCAACATCAACAAGCTGCAAGGCCACTTCAAGGCCAACGGCAAGGACCACCACAGCCGTCGTGGTCTGATCCGCATGGTTAACCAGCGCCGCAAGCTGCTGGACTACCTGAAGGGCAAGGACACCACTCGTTACAGCGCCCTGATCGGTCGCCTGGGTCTGCGTCGCTAAGCAATGCTTACGCGTAGCTGAATGCCGAAGCTGGAAGTGGGGCCTGTCCCCGCTTCCAGCTTTTGCGTTTAAGCCCCACGCATTTTGGACGGCTGCGGGTCCGACTCCCGCCACTGCCCACGAATTTCGCAAGAAACCGCTTTCCCCCAAAGGCAACAGAGAGAAGGAAAACACCGTGAACCCGGTCATCAAGACATTCCAATTCGGTCAATCGACCGTCACCCTCGAGACTGGCCGTATCGCCCGTCAGGCCTCCGGCGCCGTGCTGGTCACCGTCGACGACGACGTCGCGGTACTGGTCGCCGTTACCGGTGCCAAGACCGCCGACCCGAGCAAGGGCTTCTTCCCGCTGTCGGTGCACTACCAGGAGAAGACCTACGCGGCCGGCAAGATCCCCGGCGGTTTCTTCAAGCGTGAAGCGCGTCCTTCCGAGAAAGAGACCCTGACCTCGCGCCTGATCGACCGTCCGATCCGCCCGCTGTTCCCGGAAGGTTTCCAGAACGAAGTGCAGGTCATCTGCACCGTGGTCTCCACCAGCAAGAAGACCGATCCGGACATCGCGGCGATGATCGGTACCTCGGCCGCCCTGGCGATCTCCGGCATTCCGTTCAACGGCCCGATCGGCGCCGCGCGCGTGGCCTTCCACCCGGAAACCGGCTACCTGCTGAACCCGACCTACGAGCAGCTCAAGGCCTCCAGCCTGGACATGGTCGTGGCCGGTACCAAGGATGCCGTGCTGATGGTCGAGTCGGAAGCCAAGGAGCTGACCGAAGACCAGATGCTCGGCGCCGTACTGTTCGCCCATGACGAATTCCAGGCCGTGATCCAGGCCGTCACCGAGCTGGCTGCCGAAGCCGGCAAGCCGACCTGGGACTGGCAGCCGAAGGCGGAGAACACCGCACTGCTCTCCGCCATTCGCAGCGAGTTCGGCGAGGCGATTTCCCAGGCCTACACCATCACCATCAAGCAGGATCGCTACGCGCGCCTGGGCGAGCTGCGTGATCAGGCCGTGGCCAAGCTGTCCGGCGAAGAAGGTCAGCCTTCTGCCGGTGAAGTGAAAGACGCCTTCGGCGAAATCGAATACCGCACCGTGCGCGAGAACATCGTCAACGGCAAGCCGCGTATCGACGGTCGCGACACCCGTACCGTACGTGGCCTGAACATCGAAGTCGGCGTGCTGGCCAAGACCCACGGTTCGGCGCTGTTCACCCGTGGCGAAACCCAGGCCCTGGTGGTCGCGACCCTGGGTACCGCCCGCGATGCGCAGCTGCTCGACACCCTGGAAGGCGAGAAGAAAGACCCCTTCATGCTGCACTACAACTTCCCGCCGTACTCGGTGGGCGAGTGTGGCCGCATGGGTGCTACCGGTCGCCGCGAAATCGGCCACGGTCGCCTGGCCCGTCGTGGCGTTGCTGCGATGCTGCCGAGCGCCGACGAATTCCCGTACACCATCCGCGTGGTTTCCGAGATCACCGAATCCAACGGTTCCAGCTCCATGGCCTCGGTGTGTGGTGCTTCCCTGGCCCTGATGGACGCTGGTGTGCCGATGAAGGCCCCCGTTGCGGGTATCGCCATGGGCCTGGTGAAAGAA
>JBFHKK010000319.1:0-3657 GCA_041595475.1 Pseudomonas sp.
CAGTGGATCAGCACGGCCGAGAATGTGCGCTTCGACTTTGTCAACAGCCTGGCAGTCGGCGGCAGCAATGGCACCGGTTTCGTCTACGGCGACCACAACCTGGTATTCAGCTTCAAGCAGAAGATCTTCGTCCGTGGCGGGCCGACCAACACGGCCAACCTGACGGTCACGGCGATTCTCGCCAATAACGATTACGTGTTCGGTGGCAATGACGCGGGCGAGACCAAGATCGATCTATCAACCAGCGACATTCGCGTCTTCGACAAGAACAATCTGGATGTGACCAGCCAGGTCAGCCTGGTGGACAACGGCGACTCGATCACCATCATCGGCATGAAGGATGGCTGGACCTACCAGATCGTCTCCGATGAGGCCTTCAGCGCCGTCTATGTGGAGGGCGCCGCCGCCACCGGCGAATTCTCCCTGAGCTTCTTCAGTTATTCACAGTCGGTGCCGGGGCAGCCCATCGATCTGGCCTTCGACATCACCGCCACCGACGGTGACGGCGATGCGGTCACCAGCGTGATCAACTCGACCCTGTATCCGGCCGCCAGCAGTCTCGAAGGCACCTCGGGCAACGACCTGCTGACCGGCACCGCCGAGGCCGATTACCTGTTCGGCTATGAGGGCAACGACACCCTCAGGGGGTTGCTCGGCGATGACGTGCTGTCCGGCGGCGACGGCGACGATACCCTGATCGGCGGGCCGGGCAACGACCTGATGTCCGGTGGGGCGGGCAAGGACACCTTCGTCTGGAATGCCGGCGATAGCGGTGTCGACCGCATCACCGACTTCTTCATCGACGGCCCCGGCGTGGCCGGTGGCGCCTCGGATGTGCTCGATCTGTCGCAGTTGCTGGTCGGTGAGAGCGCCAGCGGCAGCGTGCTGGATGACTACCTGAGCTTCAGCTTCAGCATCACCAGCACCACCATCGATGTGCGGGCGACGGCCGGCGGCCCGGTGGTGCAACAGGTGGTGCTCGAGGGGGTGGACCTGTCCAGCGCTCAGTACTACGGCAGCACGGATGCGGCGACCATCATCGATGGCCTGCTGGCCGACAATGCCCTGCACGTCGACACTGTCTGAGCCGTCAGGCTAGTGCGGCAACCGGCCCGCTTGGCATCGTGCATAGCGGGCCGGTTGGCGACTGGATTCCTGTCAGCTGCGCATGCCCGCAGGCATAGGCGCAGCTACTCGAGCGCCGTAGTACCTATCAGTCCGACCAGGGCGCCGGCGCCGCGATCAGCCGGCCCATGGCGCCCTGAATCCCCAGCTCGCGCAAGGCCGACAGTTCCCCTTCGCTTTCCACCGTCTCGGCCATCAGGGGCAGGTCGATGCTGTGGGTGGCGCGATAGATCGCCTCGATAAACAGGCGCTTGTCGCTTTCCTGGTCGATGGCGTGGATGTAGCTGCCATCGATCTTCAGGTAGGCCAGGCCCATGTGCGAGAGGTTGCCGATCAGGCTGAAGTGGCCGCCGAAATGCTGCAGGCCGAGGCCGAAACCAAGGCTGCGGATGGCTTTAACCAGGGACTCCAGTTCGGCCGGGGGCGGCAGGTGGTGCTCGTCCACCTCCAGGGTCAGGAGTCTGCCCAGCTGCCGATGCTGCTTGAGCAGCGCCAGCGCCTGGGCCAGGCTGGCCGGCTCGCGCAGGGTCGCGGCCGACAGGCTCAGGGCCAGCGGCGCCGGGTGCCTGTGCAGATGCGCCAGGCAGTGCTCGAGCATGCTCAGGTCGAAGCGGGCGCTCCAGCCGAGGCGCTCGATCCAGGGCAGGAAGCGCCCGGCCACCACCGCCTCGCCCTGGGGCGCGCTCAGGCGCGCCAGGACCTTGTGATGGATGATCCGGCTGCGCTCGGCGCACTGCACCACCGGCTGGAAATACAGTTGCAACCGGCCCTTGTTCAGCGCCTCGTCGATCCATTCGCGCCAGTCGTGCAGGCCGCCCTTGTTCGGCGGGTTGTCGAAATCCTCCGAACGTTCCCAGGATTTGTCCGGGATATTCTGCGTCTGGGCCTGGGCCAACGCCTGGTCCGCGCGTGCGAGCACCTGGTCGACGTCTTCGCCGGGACGGTAGGCGGCCAGGCCCATGTGCGCCACCGGCGTGCAGTCGCTGGCGCCGGTCGGCCGCAGGCTTTCCAGGCCCTCGTGCAGTTCGCGGGCGAGCACCTCGGCGTGCTCGCGGTCGAGCCCGGGGGCCAGCAGGGTGAATTCGCCGCCGCGGCTGCGCGCGGCCAGCCAGCTGGTGCGCATCGGCTGGTTGAGCAGGCGCTTGAGCAGTTCGCCGATGGCGCCGATCAGGGCATCGGTGTGGGGGCCGCCGAAGCGCTGGTTGATGCCGCTCAGGTCGTTGACCCGCAGCAGCAGCAGATAGCCTTCGGCATGGGCCTCGTGCAGATTCAGCTGGTTCTTCAGGCGGATGTCGAACAGGCGCCGGTTGGCCAGGCCGGTCAGGCTGTCCTGATAGGCCTCCTCGCGCAGTTTCTCGCTGCGCACGGCCTGTTCGGCGAACAGCGCCTTGAGTTTCTCCACCATCTGGTTCATCGCCAGCACCACCCGCCTGAGCTCGGGTGTGCGCGGAATTCGCGGCAGGCTGATGAATTCGCGGCGGCTGATGGCCTGGGCCTGCTGGACCATCTTGTCCAGCGGGCGCAGTTGGCTGCGCAGCAGCCAGCCGCCCAGCACCGCGCTGACCAGCCCGCACAGCAGCAGCCAGGACAGGCTGCCGATGGCGCTGTCCCAGAGCCGGGCGAGGGCGAACTGCGGATGGCTGATGACTTCGACCCGCGCCGCCTGCTGCCAGCCGCGCATGATCAGGGCGTCGCCGCTCTGCGGCGGGAAATCCACCAGCTCGGCGAACCAGTCCGGCACCCGCTCGCTGTCGATGGCCGCTTGCCGCTGCACGATCACCCGGTCATCGGGAATGCCCAGCACCCGAATGCTGGCGAAGTAGCCGCTGTCGAAGATGGAGTTGACCATCAGTTCGAGCATGGCCGGATCGTCCGCGTGCGGCGTCATCGACAGGCCCAGCGCCGTGGCGGCATCCTGGGCATGGGAGCGCAGTTGGCTGATCGAATGTTCCCGGGAGCGCTCCAGGCCGGCGACGAAGCTGCCGCTGAAGGCCACCACGAGGAACAGGCAGATGGCGATAAACAACTGCTTATGCAGGGACATGGCTCTCTCTCCTAGCCTTCGCCGATGGCAAAGCCTTCGGCGCGCATCTTCTTCAGCAGCTCCTGCCAGCGCGAGAGCTTCTTGATGCTGCTCTTGCGGTTGCTGGAGCCGGGGAAATACAGGCCTTCGGCGTTGAAGGCGTATACCGGCAGCAGGTCCGGGCGTTGCGAGGCCGGACGTATCTCGTTGATCAGGTTGTCCAGCACCAGGGGGTCGGCGGTGGCGCTGCTGTAGTAGGTCAGGACCATGTGCGCCTGGTTCAGGCGCAGCGCCTTGACATAGGTGATGCGCAGCTTTTCGCTGGGAATGCCCAGGCGCCGCAGGCTGAAGTACTTGGCGATGGAGTAGTCCTCGCAGTCGGCCGCGCCCTTGATCAGGGCTTCGATCGGCGTGGCCCAGTAGTCCTCTTGCTGCCAGCTCAAGGTGTCGTCGACAAAGCGCATCTGGCGGTTGAAGAAGCGGTTCACCGCGCCGAGCTTCTCCACCTC
>JBFHKK010000320.1:0-3634 GCA_041595475.1 Pseudomonas sp.
CGGACAGCTGGTGCGGCTTGCGCTTGGCGTACTGGGTCATCTGCACCAGCTTGAGCATCTCCTCGACCCGGGCGTCGATCTCGGCCCTGGGCAGCCTGTCCTGCTTGAGGCCGAAGGCGATGTTGTCGGCCACGCTCATGTGCGGGAACAGGGCGTAGGACTGGAACATCATGTTGATCGGCCGCTCGTAGGGCGGCATCTCGGTGATGTCGACGCCGTCGAGCAGGATGCGCCCGTCGGTTGGCCGTTCGAAGCCGGCGAGCATGCGCAGCAGGGTGGACTTGCCCGAACCGGAGCCGCCGAGCAGGGCGAAGATCTCGCCCTTGTGGATGGTCAGCGAGACGTCGTCGACGGCGACTGTCTCGTCGAACTTCTTGGTGACCCGCTCGATCGTGACCAGCACCTCTTTGGGCTGCTGATCGCCCTCGAGGACCTTCTTGTAGGTACTAGAAGCAACTGCCATTGAGCACAACTCCCGGAAATGAGCGCCCGACCCCGGCGGCCGTGCGCGGTAATTTATTGACCCGCCTTGACCCTGTTCCAGCTGCGGGTCATCAGCCGCTGCAGCGCATCGGGCAATTCGGCCGAGGTAAACAAGCGCTGGCGCACCTCCGCCGGCGGATAGACCGCCGGGTCGTCGCGTAATCTCTCGTCGATCAGCGCCTCGGCCGCGCGGTTGGCGTTGGCGTAGCCGACCTGGTTGCTGATCTGGGCGATCACCGCCGGCTCGAGCAGGTAGTCGATAAAGGCATGGGCCTGCCCGACGTTCTGTGCGTCGCGGGGAATGGCGAGCATGTCGAACCAGAGGTTGGCGCCTTCCTTGGGCACCGCGTAGGCGATCTGCACGCCCCGGCCGGCTTCGCGGGCGCGCTCGGCGGCCTGCAGGATGTCGCCGGAAAAGCCGATGGCCACGCAGATCTCGCCATTGGCCAGATCGCCGATGTACTTGGAGGAATGGAAATAGCCGACATGGGGCCTGACCGCCCTGAGCACGGCCTCGGCGCGGGCGTAGTCGGCGGGGTTCTGGCTGTTGGGGTCCAGGCCCAGGTAGACGAGGGCGATGGGCAGCATGTCGTCGGCCGAATCGAGGAAGCTCACCCCGCAGCGGGCCAGCTTCTGGATATTCTGCGGCTCGAGCAACACGGCCCAGGAGTCGATCGCATCGAGGCCCAGCGCCTCTTTGACTTTCGCCGGGTTGTAGCCGATGCCGCTGGTGCCCCAGAGGTAGGGCACGGCATAGAGATTGTCCGGGTCGTTGAGTTGCAGGCGCTCGAGCAGCGCCGGGTCGAGGTTGTCCCAGTGCGGCAGCAGGCGGCGATCGAGCTTCTGAAAGGCGCCGGCCTTGATCTGCTTGCCGAGGAAATGGTTGGAGGGCACTACCAGGTCGTAGCCGGAGCGGCCGGCCAACAGCTTGCCCTCGAGGGTTTCGTTGGAGTCGAAGACGTCGTAGATCGGCTCTATGCCGCGGCTGGCGCGGAAATCGGCGAGGGTGCTGGCGCCGATATAGTCGCTCCAGTTGTAGATATGCAGCCTGCCGTCGGCCCCGGCCATGCCGCTCAGGCCGAGGATCACCGCCAGCATGCAGAGGGTCTTACCGAAGGCAGTTCGCATCGGGGAATCCTGTAAGTTCGCGCCGTCTCCAGAGGGCCGGCACTTTAGCCGAAAAAGCCTTCGCTGTTCAGTGGTTTGGCGCCGGACGACGGGCCGGCTGTCCGGGCCAAAGGCGCCCATGCCGGCGGGAGATGCTTGCCGGCATGGGGACTGCTGTGCGGGCTTAGCGGCCCGACTTGACCTTGGTCCAGCTGCGGGTCAGGGCACGCTGCACCTTCGGGTTCAGCTCGGTGAAGGTGTAGAGCTTCTTCGAGGCTTCTTCGGTCGGGTAGATGCCCGGGTTGCTGCGGATTTCCTCGGAGACCAGGGCGGTGGCCGCGGCATTGCCGTTGGGATAGGCCACGTAGTCGGTGATCGGGGCGATCACTTCCGGCTTGAGGATGTAGTTGAGGAAGGTGTAGGCCGCCTCGGTGTTCTTGGCGTCGGCGGGAATGGCCATCATGTCGAAGAAGGTGGCGGCGCCTTCCTTGGGAATGGTGTAGGCGACCGGCACGCCGTTCTTGGCTTCCTCGGCGCGGGCCTGGGCCTGGAAGACATCGCCGGACCAGCCCATGGCCACGCAGATGTTGCCGTTGGCCAGGTCGGAGATGTACTTGGAGGAATGGAAGTAGGTCACGTAGGGGCGCACCTTGAGCAGCAGCTCCTCGGCCTTCTTCACGTCATCCGGGCTCTGCGCGATGGGGTTCTCGCCCAGGTAGTGCAGGGCGGCGGCGTAGACCTCTTCGGGCGCATCGAGCATGGACACGCCGCATTCCTTGAGCTTTTCCATGTTCTTCGGCTCGAACAGCACGGCCCAGGAGTCGATCTTGTCGATGCCCAGGGCGGCCTTGACCTTCTCCGGGTTGTAGCCGATGCCGGTGGTGCCCCAGAGGTAGGGGAAGGCGTGGGCGTTGCCCGGGTCGGCGGCTTCCAGGGCCTTCATCAGGTCGGCGTTGAGGTTCTGCCAGTTCGGCAGCTTGGACTTGTCCAGCGGCTGGAACACCCCGGCCTTGATCTGCTTGGCGAGGAACTGGTTGGACGGCACCACCACGTCGTAGCCCGAGCCGCCGGAGAGCAGCTTGGCTTCCAGGGTCTCGTTGCTGTCGAAGACGTCGTAGACCACCTTGATGCCGGTTTCCTTCTGGAAGTTGTCCAGGGTGTCCTCGGCGATGTAGTCCGACCAGTTGTAGACGTGCAGTACTTTGTCTTCGGCCTGGGCGGTCGCGGCGAAGGCGCCGGCCAGGGACAACGCGAGAAGGGTCTTGCCGAATTTTTTCATGCGTACAGCTCCTGTCGTCGTGGAAGTCTTGCGAAACGGGGCGCAGCCTTACTGCTGGGCTTGGCGATGAGCCTGGCCAACGCTGGGGCGAAGTCTGGCAAGTTCATGGCACTTTTTACAACTGTCGTCGCGAACAAGCCGCCATTGGCCGCCTCAGCGGCCTTGTGCGAGTAGCGCCTCGGCGGTCAGGTCCAGGCACAGCCGGGCCTTTTCCACCAGCTCGTCGATCTGCGCCTCGCTGATCACCAGCGGCGGCGAGATGATCATGGTGTCGCCCACCGCGCGCATGATCAGGCCGTTGTTGAAACAGTGACCGCGGCAGATCATGCCGACCGCCAGCTCGCTCGGGTAGCGCGTGCGGGTCGCCTTGTCCTTGACCAGTTCGATGGCGCCGAGCAGGCCGACGCCGCGCACCTCGCCCACCAGCGGGTGATCGGCCAGCTCGCGCAAGCGTTTCTGCAAATAGGGTGCCGTTTTCGTTCTGACCAGTTCGACGATTTTTTCCTCGCGCAGGATGCGGATGTTCTCCAGGGCCACGGCCGCGGCCACCGGGTGGCCGGAGTAGGTGAAGCCGTGGTTGAAGTCGCCGCCCTGGTTGAGCACCTCGACGATCTCGTCGCGCACGATCAGCCCGCCCATGGGCACATAACCGCTGGTCAGACCCTTGGCGATGGTCATCAGATCCGGCTTGTTGCCATAGTAGTCGCTGCCGAACCACTGGCCGGTGCGGCCGAAGCCGCAGATGACCTCGTCGGCCACGAACAG
>JBFHKK010000321.1:0-3633 GCA_041595475.1 Pseudomonas sp.
TGCTGGTGTTTCTCTGCCTGCTCGTCGGCATACTGCCGGCCTACACGGTGGCGCCGCTACTGGCGGCGGCGGCCTCGGCCAGCCTCGGCGGAACGCTGCCCGAATACAGCCTGGCGATCTGGCACGGTTTCAACCTGCCGCTGCTGATGAGTTTCGTCGCCCTGTTCGGCGGCATCCTGGTCTACGCCTTCCGCCAGCCCTTGTTTCGCTGGTATGCCGGACTGCCAAGCCTGGATGCGCGGCTGCTGTTCGAGCGCGGCGTCTACCTGCTGGTGCATGTCTGTTCGCGCCTGACCGGGCTGCTGGAGAACGGCTCCCTGCAGCGCTACCTGGCCTGGCTGCTGATCGCCGCGCTGGCGGTGGTGACCATCGGCCTGGGGCCCCTGCCGCAGATCGACGGGCCGCTGCTGATGACCCCGATTGACGCCTTCAGCGCCATGGGCATGGGCATCCTCGCCCTGGCGGCGCTGCTCACCGTGGTCTACCACCGCCAGCGCCTGGTGGCGCTGCTGATGCTCAGCGTCGCCGGCCTGATGGTGGCACTGGCGTTTGCCCGCTACTCGGCCCCGGACCTGGCCCTGACCCAGTTGTCGGTGGAGGTGGTGACCATCGTCCTGCTGATGCTGGCGCTGTATTTCCTCCCTGGCCACACCCGCGTTGAATCCAGCAGCGCCCGTGAGTTGCGCGACTTCGTCCTGGCGGTCGGCAGCGGGGTGATGGTGGCGCTGCTGGCGTTCGCCGTGCTGACCCGGCCCTATGACAGCATCGCCGGCTTCTTCCTGGAGAACAGCCTGCCGGGCGGCGGCGGCAGCAACGTGGTCAACGTCATCCTGGTGGATTTCCGTGGCTTCGATACCCTGGGCGAGATCAGCGTGCTGGCGATCGCCGGGGTCGGGATCTTCGCCATGCTCGACGGCCTGCGCCTGATCCAGCCGCATGTGGATGCCGAAGGCCGGCCCTGGGCGCGCGACCGCCATCCGCTGATCCTCGCCACCCTGTCGCGGGTACTCTTGCCGATGGCCCTGCTGATTTCGGTGTTCATCTTCCTGCGCGGGCACAACCTGCCCGGCGGCGGCTTCATCGCCGGCCTGGTCACCGCCGTGGCCCTGATCCTGCAGTACGTGGCCAGCGGCGCGCACTGGAGCCAGTCGCGCCTGCCGCTGAACTATCACCGCATGGCCGGCGCCGGGGTGCTGCTGGCCGGCCTCACCGGGCTGGGCAGCTGGCTGTTCGGCAAGCCGTTCCTCACCTCCAGCTTTGGCCACTTCGCGCTTCCCCTGGTCGGCGAGATCGAGCTGGCCACCGCGCTGCTGTTCGACCTGGGCGTGTACCTGACCGTGGTCGGCTCGACCCTGCTGATTCTCGCCAACCTGGGCAAGCTGACCCAGGACACAGGCGTACAGGAGAAGGACTGAGATGGAAGCACTTTTCGCCGGCACCCTCGGCTTGCTCACCGCCAGCGGCGTCTATCTGCTGTTGCGCGCGCGCACCTTCCCGGTGGTCATGGGCCTGACCCTGGTCTCCTACGCGGTCAACCTCTTCCTGTTCGGCATGGGGCGTCTGCAGAGCGGCGCCAGCACCGTGATCGGCAAGGGCAGCGTCTACGTCGACCCCTTGCCCCAGGCCCTGGTGCTCACCGCCATCGTCATCGGCTTCGCCATGACCGCCTTCGTCGTGGTGCTGGCGCTGCGCAGTGTCGGTGAAACCAAGACCGATCACGTCGATGGCGGGGAGGCGGGCCGATGAATCATGCGTTGATCGCGCCTGTGCTGCTGCCGATGTTCGTCGGCAGTCTGCTGCTGTTCGGCGCCCACCTGAGCCTGCCGGTCAAGCGCGCCTTGTCGCTGTCGGCCAGCGCCGTGCTGCTGCTGTTGAGCCTGGCGCTGCTTGAGCAGGCCGGCTCCGGCGCCGTGCAGGTCTATGCCCTGGGCAACTGGCAGCCGCCATTCGGCATCATCCTGCTGCTCGATCGCCTGAGCGCGCTCATGCTGGTGGCCACCGCGGTGCTGGCGCTGTTCGCCTTGCTCTATGCCCTGCGCGGCGACGATGAGCGCGGGCGCAACTTCCACGCGCTCTTTCAGTTCCAGTTGATGGGCATCAACGGCGCCTTTCTCACCGGCGATCTGTTCAACCTCTTCGTGTTCTTCGAGATTCTGCTGATCGCCTCCTACTCGCTGCTGCTGCACGGCGGCGGGGCGCAGCGGGTGCGCGCCGGCCTGCATTACGTGGTGCTCAACCTGGTCGGCTCCTCCCTGTTCCTGATCGCGGTCGGTGTGCTCTACGGCATCACCGGCACCCTGAACATGGCCGACATGGCCCAGCGCGTGGCGGCGGCCAATGCCGACCAGGCGCCGCTGCTGGGCGCCGCCGGTCTGCTGCTGCTGGTGGTGTTCGGCCTCAAGGCGGCCATGCTGCCGCTGTACTTCTGGCTGCCGCGGGCCTATGCCTCGGCCACGGCGCCGGTGGCGGCGCTGTTCGCCATCATGACCAAGGTCGGCCTCTATTCGATCCTGCGGGTGTTCACCATGATCTTCGGCGACGAGGCCGGCAGCCTGGCCAACATGGCCGACGCCTGGCTCTGGCCGCTGGCCCTGCTGACCATGGCCTGCGGCGTGCTCGGCGCCCTGGCGGCGACCAGCCTGCAGGGCCTGCTGGCCTATCTGGTGATCGTCTCGGTCGGCACCCTGCTGGCCGGCATCGGCCTGGGCACGCCCGAGGCGCTTTCCGCCGCGCTCTATTACCTGCTGCACAGCACCTGGATCGGCGGCGGGCTGTTCCTGCTGGCCGACCTGATCGCGCGCCAGCGCGGCGGCAAGGCCACCGATCTGGTGCAGGGGCCGGAGTTGCAGAACCCGCATCTGCTCGGCGCGCTGTTCTTCCTCGGGGCCATGGCGGTGGCCGGCCTGCCACCGCTCTCGGGTTTCTTCGGCAAGCTGCTGCTGCTGCGTGCGGTCGATCCGGGCATTAGCGGGCTGCTGTTGTGGGCGGTGGTGCTGATCGGCGGCCTGGCCACCCTGGTGGCCTTGAGCCGTGCCGGCAGCACCCTGTTCTGGCGGGTCGGCCAGCACCAGCTGGACAGCGCCGAACTGGATAGCGGGCGGCTGCTGGCCTGTGTCGGCCTGCTGTTGCTCAGCCCGCTGCTGGTGGGCCTGGCCGAGCCGGTGCTGGCCTATGTCGAGGCCACCGCCCGCCAACTGCATGACCTGCCGCTGTATCGCCAGGCCGTGCTGGGAGGGAGCGCACCATGAAGCGCTATGCGTTGCTGCCGCACCCGCTGCTCAGCCTCAGCCTGCTGGTGGTATGGCTGCTCTTGGTCAACGATCTGAGCCTGGGCCACTGGCTGCTCGGCATGCTGCTCGGCTGGCTGATTCCGCTGCTGACCCAGGTGTTCTGGGTCAACCCGCCGCGCATCCACAAGCCGCTCAAGCTGGGCCTGTTCCTGCTGCGGGTGCTGGGCGACATCATCATCGCCAACCTGCAGGTGGCGCGGCTGATTCTGGGCCCCAGCGCCAAGTTGCGCCCGGCCTTCGTCGAGATTCCCCTGCGCCTGGAGGACGAGCTGGCTCTGACCATGCTCGCCAGCGTCATTTCCCTGACCCCGGGCACCGTCTCGGCCGACCTCAGCGAAGACCA
>JBFHKK010000322.1:0-3619 GCA_041595475.1 Pseudomonas sp.
AATGCCCAGCGACAGCGCCAGGATCAGGGATGCGCCGAGCAGAACCCAACCACTGGTTCGCCATAAACCACTCATATTTCGCCCTCACGGACCCGCCGCCCGCCTTTGAATCAAACCACCAAGCCTTGCAGCCTTGGACAAAGAGCGCCCCCTGGCGCCTGAGCTAACCTTGTTCATCAAGCTCACAGCTATGCCACGCCATGCCCGCCGGGGATGCTGCAACAGGTTCCATACTGGGCCAGTTGCGCCACCCTGGCCATAGGCACATGGTCGTATGCCGCCCGGCGCCTCGACCACCGCAGCGGCTTTGCATCGGTGCTGAGACGCCCGCGCAGCCGGCAGCCAAACTGCTCATGGCGATTTGGCCAAGCGCAGGGCAAGAGCGAGTCGAGCAAACTTCGATCATCACAGCAAGGGAACACGCGCATGAACGAAACCCCCTCCTATTTCTCGGCCATAGACGCCTGTAACGCCTGCGCGGTCGCCTGCGAGAGCAGCGCCGCGGCCTGCCTGAATGCCAGCGAGCGATCGCGACTGGAGAACTGCATCAGCCTCTGCCGCGACTGCGCCGACCTGTGTCGCTTGGCGGCCCGCCTGATGGAGCGCAACAGCCCGCTGGTCGATGAGATCACTCGGCTCTGCGCCATCACCTGCCAGGCCTGCGCCGAGGAATGTCGCAAGTACCAGATCGCGCATTGCCAGGAATGCGCCGAAGTCTGCCAACGCTGCGTCAGCGAGTGCGAAGAGGTCTGTGCGGAACTCTAGCGCTGCCGATCAGTGCCTGGGCATGAAACCCGCCGGCTTGCCCGCCAGCCAGTCGACGAAGGTGCGCAGGCGCTCATCACTGAGCAGCGCCTCGCGGCTGTTGTAGTGCAGGGCCAGCTCCTTCTCGCTGAACAGGCGGTGAATCTGGTTGTGGCAGGCGCGGCAGACCCAGAGGGTGGCGCCGATGCGCTCGCGCTTGGCATAGCGTTTTTGCACATAGCCCTTGTCGTGCAGGGCCTTGGGAATCAGGTGGTGGCGAGTCAGCGGCGCGGCACGGGCACAGAGTTCGCAGGCGTCCGGCTGGGGCGGCAGGCGGATGGGCGCGGACATCGACGACCTCTGGCGGCGCTTAGCGCTTGCGGCACAGGGTCAGGCCATCGCCCAACGGCAGCAGGGACAGGTCGATGCGCGCGTCGTCGCGCAGCATCAGATTGAGCGCCTGGATGGCTCGGGTATCGGCGCTCTCCGGCGCGGCCTCGAGCACCCGGCCGCTCCACAGGGTGTTATCGAACAGGATCAGCCCGCCGGCGCGCAGCAGGCGCAGGCTCTGCTGGTAATACGCCGGATAGTTGGCCTTGTCGGCATCGATGAAGATCAGGTCGAAGCTGCCAGCCTGCCCCTCGCCCTCCAGCGCCGCCAGGGTCTCCAGCGCCGGTGCCAGGCGCTGCTCGATGCGCCCGCTCAGGCCAGCTTCCTGCCAGTAGCGTTCGGCCGTGGCGTTGTAGTCGCCGGGCAGGTCACAGCAGATCAGCCGGCCGCCTTCGGGCAGCGCCTGGGCCATGCACAGGGCGCTGTAACCGGTGAAAGTGCCCACCTCGATGATTCGCCGCGCGCCACACAGCTTGACCAGCAGCGCCATGAACTGGCCCTGCTCCGGGGCAATCTGCCAGCGGGCGTTCTCCAGCCGCGCGGTCTCCTCGCGCAGACGCCTGAGCAGCGGCGTCTCGCGCAGGGAAACCTGCAGCAGGTAGTGGTAGAGCTCATCGTCCAGCGTCAGGGTGCGATTGGTCATGGGGCACTTGGCATCAGGGGTGATGCGCCAGCTCGGGAGCGAACACGCGCTTGGCGTGCAGATAGCTGCGCTGCCAGTAGCCGTCGCTCAGGCTGTCCAGGCGCACAGTGCCACCACTGGAGGGGGCGTGGACGAAACGGCCCTCGCCGACGTAGATGCCGGCATGACTGACCTGACGCCCGCCAGCGGTGGCGAAGAACAGCAGATCGCCGCTTTGCAGGGCTTCGCGGCCGATCACCGGTCCGCGCAGGGCGATCAGTTCACGGGTCGAGCGCGGCAGGCTGATGCCCGCGGCATCGCGGTAGACATAGCCGATCAGGCCACTGCAGTCGAAGCCGCCGGCCGGGGTATTGCCGCCATAGCGATAGGGCGTGCCGACCAGGCCCAGGGCGCGAAACAGCACGTCCTCGGCCGCGCCCGAGGCGGCGCCGGGCATTGGCGCTGTGGACACGGGAGTGGGTGCCTTGGCCGCGCAGGCGCTGAGTAGCGCGGCGAGCACTAGTAGGGAAATGCGGAGGGTGATGGACATGCGCAGGGCGATCCTCGGCCTGGATGGCCCTACTCTGCCGCCTCGAGCGGCGCGGCGCAACCGCGCGGCAGGTCGCCGCTTGCTAGGGATGCGGTTCGGAGGCTTCGCTCGGCGCCAGCGCCAACACCCGCTTGGCCTCGATATAGCTGCGTTTCCAGTAGCGATCATCCAGGCTGTCGACCCGCACCCCGCCACTGCGGCGACTGGCGGAATGGATGAACTGATCGTCGCCCAGGTAGATGCCGGCGTGGCTGACCCGGCCACGGCCGTTGCTGTTGAAGAACACCAGGTCGCCAGGCTCCAGCTCGTCACGTTCGACCAGCGGCGCATCGATGTTGATCATCTCACGCGTGGAGCGCGGCAGTTCCAGGCCGGCCTCCTCGCGGAACAGGTAGCCGATGAAGCCGCTGCAGTCGAAGCCCGACTTCGCCGAGCTGCCGCCGTACTGGTAACGGGTTCCGACCAGCGACAGGCCGAGGGACAGGATGCTGTCGGCCAGCTCCGGCAGCTCGTAAGACTGATCGTCACTGATTTCGTCCAAATCCCGATAGGCCGACTCGGCCAGCATCGAACGCTTGAGGGTTGCGTCGAAACTGGCGTCGAAGCCGCTCAAAGTCGGCTGCGGCTGCGGATCGACCGGAGTATGGGGCACCTGACCGGCGCAGGCGGCCAGAACTAGGGCGAGAGTGAGAGGCACGAGGGGTGCGAAGCGCATAATGGGCACGACCGTGTCATTTTCTTGAAGACGGCCGCGACTATGCCCATTGCGCCGCTGATTTGCAAATTCTATGGCGCTAACTGTGACCCAGTAGCAGTGGCAGCACTTCTAAGGCCCGCCCGCGCACCTGCAGGTCGACCACCGAACTCAGGTCGGTGCGCGTCGGGTTGATCTCCACGGTGAAGCCGCCGGCCTGGCGGGTGCGCAGCACCGGCTCGACGATATAGGGGAAGCTGGCCGTGGTGCCGACGCTGAGCACCAGCTCGAAGCCTTGGCACACCTGGGTGTAGAGCTGCTCCATGGCGGCCGGCGGCAGCAGCTCACCGAACAGCACCACCGGCGGACGCAAGATGCCGCCACACTGGCGACACAGCGGCGGCAGCGGTCGCTGCAGATGCTCGGCCAGTTCAGGATCCTCGGCGCCACAGGCCTGGCAGAACAATGGCGCCAGCTCGCCGTGAATCTCGATCAGGCGTTCGACCGGGCTGCCGGCCGCGCGGTGGTAGCCGTCGATGTTCTGGGTCAGCACCCAGCACTGCGGTTTGCGCCGCTGCAACTCGGCGATGGCGAGGTGGCCGGCATTGGGCTTGGCCGC
>JBFHKK010000323.1:0-3619 GCA_041595475.1 Pseudomonas sp.
ATAGGTGCGGTAGGCGACCAGCGCGTCCGCGCGCTCGAACATCGCCTGCGTGACATTGGCATGCAGATCCAGGCTCACCGCGATTGGCAGGCCGGGCGCCCGGCACCGGATGCGCTCGAGCAGCGTGCCTTCCCCGTCATCGGTCGATTCGGCGACCATCGCCCCGTGCAGGTCGAGCAGGCACGCATCGCATCCGTGGTCCACCGCCTCGACGATTGCATCGCTGAAACGGCGGTAGGCATCGGCCTCCACCGGCCAGCGCGGCAGGCGGCCGATCGGCGGCCGGGCGGCCGCCTCGCCTATCCAGCGCCTGAGGGCCGCACGTTGCCGGCTGCGCTGACTGATCAGCGCATCTTCCTGCTCGGCCAGCAAGGCCGCCTCCTGCGCGGGTGCCACGCTGTCGGCGGCCGAGCCGCGGCCACCGGCGATGCGCGCCTGCACGGCCTTGGCCAGCAGGCGATTCTCCTGGTACAGCTCGCCGAACAGCTCGAGCTTCTGTTCGAGGGCCCGCGCCGAGATCCAGGCCAGCGCGGTGTCCCGGCGGACCTGAAAGCGTTCGATGCGTTGCTCGGCGTTGGCCCGTTGGATATCGGCCCGGGCCAGCGCCACCCGCGCCTGGCGCTTGGCGCCATTGGGTACCTCCTGCATGACGCCGAGCATCTGCATGGTCATGAAGTCACTGTTCAGGCTGCCCCGCTCGGGGCCTTCGGCCGGCACATTCTGCAGGCCAAGCAGCAGTTTCGGGTCGGGCAGCTCGCCGGCCGGAATGGCGGCGTGGCGGGCCGCCTCGACGCCGGCGGCCTGGGCGACCAACGAGGGCGCCTGTTGCTCGGCCAGTTGCAGGGCTTGTTCCAGGCTCAAAGCGGCGGCCCAGGCGGGCAGGCAGAACAGGCCGGCGCTCAGCAGGGCAAGGCCGCGGCGCCGGCTGCGGGAAAAATTCGATCTCATGCTGACGCTTCCAATGATGAACCGGCGCCGCCCGGCGGGCAGACGCAGAGGCCGCGCCGCGGGCGAGGCACGCGGCGACGTTCAGGTCATGTGGGAAGTCAGGCGCGCGGGGGGCGCCAGAGGCCTTCGGCAGTCGGCGAAGACATGAACTCGCTGTGGCTTGTCGGCAGCGCGGCGACGGCCATGCTCAGCGGCGGCTTGCCGATGGCGGCCTGCAGCAGGCTGCTGCCCTGGCACTGGTGGCCGCTTTTGCACAGCTTGCCGGCGCCGCCGGGCGCGCCGCTCTGCTCGTCGCAGCAGTCATGGGCCTGGTCCATCGCCATGTCCTGGTGCTCGGCCGCCATGGGGCAGGGTTCCTGCGTCACGGCCAGCGCCGCCAGCGCGTTGACCGGCAGCGCCAGGCAGAGCAGCAGGCAGAGCAGCAAACGCAGGCGTGTGGTCATCGCGCAATCCAGGACGAGGCTTCAGCGATTATAGCCATAGCGCCGGGCGATGAAATGGTCGAGCGACAGCGCCCCGGGGCCCTTGGCGGCCAGCATCAGCAGCACTGCGGCCCAGACCCCGTGAGTCGGGTAGGCGTCGGGGTAGACGAACACTTGGATGACCAGGGTCATGACGAACAGGGCCAGGGCGGAGAAGCGCGTGGCCAGGCCGATCAGCAGCAGCAGCGGGAACAGATGTTCGGCGAATGCGGCCATCTGCGCCGCCAGCTGCGGCGCCAGCAGCGGCAGCTGGTACTCGTGCTCGAACAGCGGCACCGCCGAGGCGGAGAGTTGCGGCATGCCGATCTCGAAGGTGCCTTCGACGATATCGATGGCGATGCCCTCGATCTTGGTCTGGCCCGATTTCCAGAACACCGCGGCGATGGAGAAGCGCCCGACAAAGGCTATCAGGCTGTAGGGAATCAGCTTGCACAGCTCGATCGCCCAGGCGATCAGGCGCACCGGGGCGGAGGCGTTGGCCAGGGAAGCGGAATGGTTCATCGGTGGCATCCTTCGGTGGCATGGCTGAACTGGGTGATGGCGCTGGCGCCGAGCAGTCGGGCCAGGCAGCGGCCGAGGTCGAAGTCGGCGGCGCACGCCTGGGCTTGGGCGGCCGCCTCGGCCAGCGCTAGATCCTGCTGCAGGGCGCGGATGAACAGCGCCTCGGCCGGGGCGATGGCCGACACCTCGACCTCGAGATCGCGGCGCAGCACCAGGGCGCTTTCGCCGCGCCGGGGATCGACTGCGGCGATTTGCAGCTCGCCCTGGTGCGCGGCCCACAGCGAGACCACGGCAAAACGCGACTCGAGTACGGCGAGGGAGGGGTGCAGGACAAAGCGCAGGGCGCCGACCTGCTCCGGCCGGGCCAGGGCCGCGCTCAGCGCCTGGTTGGCCAGTGGCTCGGCGTCGGCGGCGTGATAGGCCTGTATGCGCAGCAGTTCGAGGCGCGCCACATCCGCCAGGTAGGGCAGGCCGGCGGCCGGCTCGAAGCCTTCGACAAAGTCCGGAAAGCCGCCGCCGTACTCGGCCAGGAGGCGCGAGCGCGGCGGCGAGCTGCGCACATGCACGGCGGCCATGGCGCGAAAGAAGGGTTCGCCGACCAGTTGCTGCACCACCGGGAAGCTCTCGGCCAGGGCGTCGATCAGCGAACTCAGGACATTGTTGCGATACACCGCGAAGCGCCTGGCTGGGTCCGAGTCGTTCCAGGTCCGCAGCTGGTCCGGGCAGTCGCGCTCGGGATCGAGCAGGGCGGCGGCGAACGCCGCTTGCAGGCTCATGCGCGGACCTGCTGCGGGCCGGGCTGGCAGGCCTCGAGCAGCCGCTGCGCCTGCCGGGCCTCCTCCAAAAGCACCGCCAGGGCAGGCACCTCGTTGTCCCGTTCGAGCAGGGTCGGGGCCTGGCCGATCAGCTGCAGAAGCTCCTGGTAGAGCGCCCATACGGCCTTGTCGACCGGCGCGCCGTGGCTGTCGATCAGCAGCCGTTCGCCGGCCGCGTCCCTGTCCTCGCTGAAGCCGGCCAGATGGATCTCGCCTACCGCGTCGAGCGGCAGGCCGCGCAGGTAGGCGCTGGCGTCCCAGTGGTGGTTGATGCAGGAGACGTAGACGTTGTTGACGTCCAGCAGCAGGCCGCAGCCGGTGCGGCGCACCACTTCGCCGATGAAGGCGGCTTCGTCCAGGGTCGAGCCGGCGAACTGCAGGTAGGTGGCCGGGTTCTCCAGCAGAAGTTGCCGCTTTAGCGTGTTCTGCACCTGATCGACATGGTCGCAGACCCGCTCCAGGGTCGAGCGGTCGTAGCGGATCGGCAGCAGATCGTTGAAGAACACCTGACCGTGGCTCGACCAGGCCAGGTGCTCGGAAAATGCCTGGGGTTGGTAGCGCTCCAGCAGCCTGGCCAGGCGCTCGAGGTGCTCGCCGTCGAGGGGCTGCTCGGCGCCGATGGACAGGCCGACGCCATGAATCGACAGCGGGTAACGCTCGCGGATCAAACCCAGGTAGTGATGGAAAGGCCCGCCGGCGACCATGTAGTTTTCCGCGTGGACCTCGAAGAAGCCCACATCGGGCGCCTGTTCGAGAATCTCCTGAAAGTGCTGCGGCTTGAGGCTGACGCCGGCCCGGCTGGGAAGCGCGGGCCGGAGCGCTGGAGCGCTGTTGACAGGAGCATGGGCGTCAAGGGTCATCATCAGCGCTCCG
>JBFHKK010000324.1:0-3599 GCA_041595475.1 Pseudomonas sp.
GTCCAGGACCATCACCTCGACCATGTCCAGGTGCACCTCGCCGCGCTGGGTGAAGTCCAGCAGGCGGCCGGGGGTGGCCACCAGGATGTCGCAGAAGCGCGCTTCGAGCTGCTTGAGCTGCTTGTCGAAGTCCATGCCGCCGACGAACTGCATGACGTTGAGCCCGGTGTACTTGGTCAGCTCGGCGGCGTCCTTGGCGATCTGCACCACCAGCTCGCGGGTCGGGGCGATGATCAGCGCGCGCGGCTCGCCCATGTAGCGCTCCTTCGGCGGCGGGGTCTGCAGCAGCTGGGTGATGATGGAGATGAGGAAGGCGGCGGTCTTGCCGGTGCCGGTCTGGGCCCGGCCGATGGCGTCCTGACCCTTGAGGGTGAAGCCCAGCACGCCGGCCTGGATCGGCGTGCAATAGGGGAAACCGAGGTCGTGGATGGCGTGCATCAGCTCCGGGGCCAGCTTGAAGTCATGGAAGCGAACCTTGCCTTCGGCCGGCTCGACCTTGAAGTCCTCCAGTTTCCAGTCGTCCGCCGGCTTGGTGGCTCGTTCGCGGCGGGGCTTGCCCGGTTTGTCCGCGCGCTTGCGGGCCGGGTCTTGGGCCTCGGCCGGTTGCCGGGCCGGCGTGCCGCTCTGCTCTCGCGCACCTGGCTCGGACGCCGTCTGGTTGTCGGCCTTGTCGCGCGGCGCCTGGGAAGCAGAGGAGGGGCTGGCTGGAGGGGATTGTTCGTCTTCGCTCTTGCCGAAGATTTTCTTGAGTGCTTTGAGCACGGTCATCTCGTCGCTGTCGGAAGGAAATTATCGGCGGCCAGTGTAAAGCAAGAAGTCGGCCTGGCGAAGTACCAAGGCCGCAGCGCTCGGCGGGGGCAGGGATTGGCCGGGGCAAGCGCTGCTCAGCCGCAGAGGCAGTTGCGGCCCTGTTCTTTGGCCTGATAGAGGGCCCGGTCGGCGCGGCCGATCAGGCTCTGCAGGTGATCCTGGCGACGCAGCAGGGCCAGGCCGATCGATGCCGTCACCCCGGGCAGAATGCCGATCGGTGAATGAAAGGCGCCTATCTGTTGCAGGCTGTGGCGCAAGCGTTCGCCGAGCCGGCGAGCGTCCTCGACGTCCATGTCCGGCAGCAGGATGACGAACTCCTCGCCGCCATAGCGGGTCAGGCTGTCGGTCGGGCGCAACTGGTTGCGCAGGGTATTGGCCACCATGCGCAGGGCGTAGTCGCCGGCCAGATGGCCGTGTTGATCGTTGTAGGCCTTGAAGTGGTCGACATCGAGGATGAGCAGGCATAGCGGCTGCTCGTTGTAGGCGCAGCGGATGCTCTCGCGCTCGAATACCTGGGTCAGCCAGCGCCGGTTGTAGACGCCGGTGAGGCTGTCGATATTGGCGTTCTGCTCGCTGTCGAGAATCACCCGGTTGCCGTTGCGGATGCGCGCGCAGAGCAGATCCAGGATGTTTTGCATCAGCAGCGGTGACTGGCGAAACAGCGTGAACAGTGATTGTCGATGCAGGCGCAGCAGTCGGCAGGGTTGGCTGGCGACCACGTAGGCGCAGGGCCTCTTGCTGTCGAGAAAGCTGATTTCCCCGGCGCAGTCGCCCGCCTTCAGGGTGCTGACCGGTGGATTGTGTGGCGAGCCCAGGCGAACCTCGAGTTGGCCCTCGAGCAGCAGGTAGAGGTAGTGATTGCGCCGCTTGGGTGTCAGCAGCAGATCGCCGCTGTTCAGATCGCCTGGGCGGAGCTCGCGCAGCAGGGGCCGCAGGCAGCGCAGCGGAACCCTGTTGAAGAGGCGCAGGCTGCGGATCTGCCGCAGCTCGACCGACCAGCTCGCCGGCTTCATGAAAGTGACCAGCCCAGATGGCGGCAAGCGGCCGTGGTCATCGCAAACACTCCCTGTCGTATGACGAATACCCGCGCAGACGATAGGCCTGTCAGCCAGCGCTGGCAATCCCCACACAAAGTAGGGTTGAGCCGTTGCCTGCCGCGATGGCCTCAGCCGGCCAGGCGCTGCTGCAGCCAGGCGCCGATCTCGGCGATTTGCGCGGGGATGACCTCATGGCCCATGGGGTAGTCACGCCAAGTCACAGGCACGCCGCGGCCTTCCAGGTAATCGTGGGCGGCGCGGCCCAGCGTGTTGGGCACCACGTCGTCGAAGCGGCCGTGCAGGCAGAGCACCGGCAGCTGGCGTTTTTCGCCGCTCAGTTGGATCTCGTCGGCGAAGGTCGGCGCATAGGTCGACAGCGCCAGCACGCCGCCCAGCGGGCCCTGCCAGCGCAGGAAGGCGCAGTGCAGCACCACTGCGCCGCCCTGGGAGAAACCGGCGAGAAAGATGCGCTGCGCATCGATGCCGCTGTCGCGTTGCGTCTCGATCAGCGCCTGCACCTGTTCGGCCGAGTCCTCCAGTTGTTGCTGATCGATGGCCCGGGCCGGACTCATGGCCAGGATGTCGTACCAGCTGGGCATGGCCCAGCCGCCATTGATGGTCACCGCCCGGGTCGGTGCCTGGGGCAGGACGAAGCGGGTGCTGGGCAGTTGCTCGAGCAGGGCCTCGGCCACCGGCTGGAAGTCGTAGCGATCGGCCCCCAGGCCGTGCAACCAGATGACGCAGGCATCGGCGGTGTGCGGGGGGTCGAGGATCAGGGGTGGGCTCATGCAAGGCTCCAATCGGGGGGCGGGCGCACGGGTGCGGTGCGCGGGGTCATAACGAGGAACGTCTATTCTGGGAATAAGATGTCGCAAGCTTATAAGTTTTGAGCTTGAACAATGCCTATGGTGAATAGGTCGATGGCGGGTATGCGCCTTGCCACTTGCTAAGGGTACCTCGTCTCGAGGCCCTGGCGAATGCTCGCTCGATCGCCAGGCCAATCCCTGGTCCCGCGGAGTACAGGGCCATGATCTTTCCTCTCGGCAGCTTCGCGGGGCAGCGGCGACGAGCCGGCTGGCAAGGGCCTTTGCGGCAGGCGTTCATTGGCTCCGTGGGCGCGCGAGTGTTTTTTTGGCTCAAGGAACAATCGCCATCTAGACTCTCGATCAGGTCTAACCGACCGGCTTTTCGCGTTGCTGTCGACGCTGCGAGCAGGCCCCACGAGGGTGCGGTACAAGGACCGAGACTCCGACACAAATAAGAGCAACTGGAGGTTTGAATGAAGATGGTGAAATCCACCCTGGCGGTACTGACTACCGCAGCCGTACTTGGCGTCAGCGGTTTCGCGCAAGCGGGCGCTACCCTGGATGCCGTGCAGAAGAAGGGCTACGTGCAGTGCGGGATCAGCGATGGTCTGCCGGGCTTCTCCTACGCCGATGAAAAGGGCAACTACCTGGGGCTCGATGTCGATGTGTGCCGCGCCGTGGCCTCCGCCGTTTTCGGTGATGCCAGCAAGGTCAAATACAGCCCCCTGACCGCCAAGGAACGCTTCACCGCCCTGCAGTCCGGCGAAGTCGATATCCTCTCGCGCAACACCACCTGGACCAGTTCCCGTGACGCGGGCCTGGGCCTTAACTTCGCCGGGGTCAACTACTACGACGGTCAGGGCTTCCTGGTGAACAGGAAGCTGGGCGTATCCAGCGCCAAGGAACTCGATGGCGCCACCGTCTGCATCCAGGCCGGCACCACCAC
>JBFHKK010000325.1:0-3593 GCA_041595475.1 Pseudomonas sp.
GCCCTCGGTCGCCGCGGCCATCGCCCAATCGGCGCGCGAGCTCAGCACCTGGCACCAGCAGTACCGGGTCGAGCATCCGCTCAAGGGCCTGATCTGGGTCGAAGGCAATGCCAATCCCGAGGCCCTGGCCAATGGTGAGGTGCTCTGGCACGGCTACATCCGCGACATCAGCGAGCGCAAGCGGCACGAACAGCTGACCAATGACTTCATCTCCAGCGTCAGCCACGAGCTGCGCACACCGCTGACCGCGGTGGCCGGCTCGCTCGGCCTGATCAGCGGCGGTGCCCTGGGCGAGGTCCCCGCGGCCCTGGCCGGGATGCTCAGGATCGCCCAGCAGAACTGCCAGCGCCTCGGCCAGCTGATCGACGACCTGCTGGACATGGAAAAGCTGATCGCCGGCAAGATGCACTTCGCGCTGGTCGATCAGCCCCTGCGGCCCCTGCTCGAGCAGGCCGTGCTGCACAACCAGCCGTATGCCGATCAGTACCGGGTCGAGCTGGTTCTGCAGCCGCTGACCGAGCCGGCCTGGGTGCGCGTCGACGGCCAGCGCCTGGCCCAGGTGCTGGCCAATCTGCTGTCCAACGCCGCCAAGTTCTCACCGAGTGGCGAGCGTGTGGAGGTCGCCGCCGCGCCCTGCCCATTCGGCGTGCGGGTCCAGGTCCGTGATCATGGTCCCGGCATTCCCCAGGCCTTTCATTCACGCATCTTCGCCAAATTCGCCCAGGCCGATGCCTCCGATACCCGACAGAAGGGCGGCACCGGCCTGGGCCTGGCGATCAGCAAGGAAATCATCGAGCGCCTGGGCGGTCGCATCGGTTTCGATTCGCTCGAGGGCCAGGGCGCGACCTTCTGGTTCGAACTGCCGCTGGCCGAGCCCGCCGTCGCCGGCGCTGGCCGGAGCCCAGGAGGCGCGGCATGAGCCTGGCGCCGCGGTCGAGTGGCATGGGCCAGCGCCAGGCCATCTTCAGCCGGCGCAATCTCTGGGCCTGGATGGTGCTGGCGCTGGCCCTGGCCGCCAGCTTCGGCGCCTGGCGCTATGTCGATCAGCGCGACCGACAGGCCGCCGAGCGGCAGTTCGAGCTGATGGCCAGCGACCTCGCCGAGCGGATCCACAGGCGCATGCTCCATCATGCCCAGGTGCTCTTCGGCGTCGCCGGCCTGTTCGAGGTCGACGGCCAGGTCAGTCGCAGCGAATTTCAGACCTATTTCCAGCGCCTGCGCCTGAGCGAGCATTATCCCGGCATTCTCGGCGTGGGCTTCGCCCCGCTGCTGGCGCCGCAGCAGGTGGCGCCGTTCGAGGCCGGCGTACGCGCCGAGGGCTTCGTCAACTTCCGCCTGCATCCGTCCGGCTCGCGCAGGCTGTACAGCGCGGTCGAGTATCTGGAGCCGCTGAGCGGACGCAACCTGGCGGCCTTCGGTTACGACATGCTGACCGAGCCGCGCCGCCGCGAAGCCTTCATGCTGGCGGCGCGCAGCGGCCAGCCACGCCTGAGCCGCCGGGTCAGGCTGCTGCAGGAAACCCACGGCCAGGTGCAGGCCGGGGTGCTGCTGTATGTGCCGCTGTATCGCCCCGGCCAGGCGCTGGACAGCGACGAGCAGCGGCTGGCGGCCCTGCGCGGGGTGGTGTTCAGCCCGTACCGCATGGGCGACCTGATGGCCGGGATTCTCGGCCGGCAGGCGCCGCAGCTGGACTTCAGCATCTACGATGGCGACCCGTTGTCGGCCGACAACCTGCTGTTCAGCACCCGGGCCGGCGGCGAGTCGCGCGCCGCGCGGCTGCAGCGACGCCTGGAACTGGAGGTCTTCGGCCAGCGCTGGATCCTGGACTTCGCCAGCCTGCCGGGCTTCGAGGCGCGCCTGCAGGACAACCAGGACATGTTGCTGCTGGGCATCGCCATCAGCCTGCTGCTGTTCGCCCTGGCCTCGCAACTGACCCTGCGTCGCGAGCAGGCCGAGGCGCTGGCCCAGGGCATGACCGAGCGCATCCGCGAGCAGAGCGAGGCGCTGCGCGCCAGCGAGGAGCGCCTGAGCCTGGTGCTGCGCGGCAGCAACGACGGCTGGTGGGACCTCGACCTGGCGGCCGGCACCCTGCATGCCTCGGCGCGCGCCTGGGAGATGCTCGGCTATCCGCCCGAGGAGGCCGCCCAGGAGCTTGGCCACTGGCGCCGCTGGGTCGCGGACGAAGAAGCCGAGCTCTTGCGCCGGACCCTGGACGAGGCGTTGGCCAGCGGTGCCGAGTCCTTTCACTGCGAGGCGCGCCTGTTGCACCGCGAGGGCCATCCGGTGCCGCTGCTGCTGCGCGGGCTGATCCAGCGCGACGCCAGCGGCCAGCCTCAGCGGATCAGCGGCACCCTGCTGGACCTCACCGAGCACAAGCGCCTCGAGCGCATGAAGAGCGAGTTCGTCGCCACCGTCAGCCACGAACTGCGCACGCCGCTGACCTCCATCGCCGGTGCCCTTGGCCTGGTCAACGGCGGCGCCATGGGTGAGGTGCCGGCGGCGATGGCCGCGATGCTGCAGATCGCCCAGCAGAACAGCCAGCGTCTCGGTCACCTGATCGACGACCTGCTGGACATGGAAAAACTCGGCGCCGGCATGATGAGCCTGGATCTGCAGGTGCAGCCGATCCGGCCCTTGCTGGAAGAGGCCCTGGCGGCCAACCAGGGCTACGCGCACAAGCATCAGGTGAGCCTGGCGTTGACCGAGGAAGGCGACCATCGAGTGCGGGTCGATCCGCGCCGCCTGCAGCAGGTGCTGGCCAACTTCCTGTCCAATGCCGTCAAGTTCTCCCCGCCGGGCGCCAGCGTGCAGGTGCACTGCGGCCGCCACGGCAGCCAGGTACGGGTCAGCATCATCGATCAGGGCCCGGGCATTCCCTACGAATTCCACCGGCACATCTTCGCCAAGTTCTCCCAGGCCGATGGCTCGGACCGGCGCCGACAGGCCGGCACCGGCCTGGGGCTGGCCATCAGCAAGGAGCTGATCGAGCGTATGGAGGGCTGCGTCGGCTTCCATTCGGTGCCGGGCGAGGGCGCGCACTTCTGGTTCGATCTGCCCGCGATCGAAACCCATCACCTGCCCGCTCCCGCCGGTGAAACCGAGGCTCGGCGCCTGCTGGTGGTCGAGGACGAGCCGGGCATCGTCCATCTGCTCGAGGTGATCCTCAGCCAGGCCGGCTATGCGGTCGATAGCGTGTTCAGTGCCGATCAGGCACTGCGGCGCCTGGATGCAGGCCGCTACCTGGCGATGACACTGGACCTGCGCCTGAACGACAGTCATGGCCTGGCCCTGATTCACGACCTGCGGCGCCGGCCGGCCACCCGCGAGCTACCGATCCTGGTGATCTCCGCCTACTGCAGCGAGGGCCGCCAGTTGCTGAGCGATACCCGGCATATCGTCTGGCTGGAGAAGCCCTTCAGCGAAGCGCAGCTGCTTGACGCCCTGCAGCAGTGCCTGAACCGCAACGCCAAGGCGGATCCGCGCCTATGAGGCCGGCTCGCCCTAGGCAGATCGAGGTGCGATGGGCAACACTGCACCTCAGCACCCGCTCGCTCGCCGAGCACCAAGGAGATTCGGCATGCCTGAACTGACCC